>JBGUIY010000030.1:0-8424 GCA_045113475.1 Christensenellales bacterium
GGTCGGCTTCATTGGCACCCAGCGCGTTGACGGCAAGCTGATCCTGCCCGAGGCTATGCAGGTCATGGCTCTCGGCACCGGCGCTGCATCCGGCGGCTGATAATCGGAGGTGAGCGGTCATGGCACTGATTTCTCTTGACGAAGCCAAGAGCTATCTCCGGGTGGACACGGAGGATGAGGACGCCATGATCGCCATCCTCCTGTCCTCGGCCGGAAGGCTCTGCGCTGATGTAGCAAGGCTCACCGATGAGCAGTGGGCGGCGGTTAACGACGATAACGCTGACGCCGCCCTTGCTCCTGTCCGGGAAACCATGCGGGTGGCGATCCTTTATGCACTCGGCTATCTGTTCGAGCATCGGGAGGAAGCCGACCATCATGGTCTGACGCTGACGCTGCGGTCTTTGCTGTTCGGTCTCCGGGAAGGGGTGGTGTGATGAACATCGCGGGTTTGCGGGTGCGGATCACCATCCAGAAAAACGAGACTGCGACGGATCAGTACGGGAATCACAAATCCGTCTGGCAGGATTACTTCACCTGCTGGGCCACGGCTGTGACCAGCGGCCTTTCCACCAAAGAGGAAGAGTCCGCCGGGCATACAGTCGAGGCAGATCGGCTGGATCTGACGGTCCGTTGGTCTACCGAGACCGCTGTCGTCAATTCAAAGCAATTTCGCGTTCTTATTGGCGACCGGGTTTACAACATCCTGAGCATCGACGAGATGGGCTTCCGGCACAGCAGCCGGAAGTTCCACACTGAGCTTTCCGAGAGGTGATCCGATGGGCCGCAGGGTAAGTATCGACGGTCTGGCTGATGCCGTCATGCAGGAACTGGACAATTATGCGGATACCACTGCCGACGGCGTGAAGGCTGCTGTAAAGAAGGCGGCCAATACTGTGAAAAAAGAGATCTCGGCGGGAGCTCCGGAACGGACCGGCCGCTACGCCAAAAGCTGGCGGACCAAAACCACGAAGGAAAGCTCCTCCGCTCTGGAGATTACTGTGTATTCCCCGACAAGGTATATGCTGGCGCATCTGCTGGAGCACGGGCACGCCATGCGTAATGGCGGCCGGGTTGCCGCAAGGGTGCACATCGCGCCCGCCGAGCAGGACGGTATCGAGGAACTGGAAGAAGAGATCGGGAGGACGCTTCGTCATGGATAATCTCATAAGCATCATGGAGGAGATCGGCATTCCGTTCGCCTACGACCATTTCGCCGAGGGTGAGTCCCCGGAGCCGCCCTTCATCTGTTTTCTCTGTCCCGGCAGCGACAATTTTGCTGCGGACGGCTGGGCATATTTCAAGGTCGATACGGTTCATATTGAACTGTACACCGATGAAAAGAACCCGGGAATCGAATCCCGCGTTGAGGCCGTGCTGGACAGGCGCGGCATTTTCTTTGAAAAGACCGAGGTCTGGATCGAGAGCGAACGGCTCTACGAAGTCCTTTATTCATTTGAGTTGGAGGTAAAAACCAATGAGCAATAAGGTGAAATACAACCTGAAAAACGTTCACGCTGCGAAGCTCACGACCGAGGTCGTGGAAGGCGTGACCAACTATTCCTATACCACACCGAAGGCCATTCCCGGCGCGGTCAGCCTGTCTCTGGATGCCGAGGGCGACAGTTCTCCGTTCTACGCCGATGGCATTGTGTATTTCCGCACCTATGCCAACAACGGCTACAGCGGCGATCTGGAGATCGCCCTGATCCCGGAGTGGTTCCGCACGGAGATCCTGAAGGAGCTACTGGACAGCAACGGTGTGCTGGTCGAAAGGGCCGACAATACCGAGAGCGTGAAGTTCGCGCTGCTGTTCGAGTTTGACGGCGACGAGCACGGCATCCGTCATGTGCTGTATAACTGCGCGGCCTCCCGTCCGAGCATCGAGTCCCAGACCAAGGAGGAGACGATCGAGCCCAGAACGGAAACGCTGAACCTGACCGCTGACCCGCGTGAAGACGGTCTGGTCAAGAGCCGCACCGGTGACACCACGGACGCTGAAGTTTATGACGGCTGGTACGAGTCCGTGTATGTTCCCGCCGCTGCTGAGCCTGCGGAAGAGACGACGGAGGAATAAGCCATGCAGGAGAAAACTGTACTGGTGAGCGGCAAGGAGGTGCGGTTCCGCTCCTCCGCCGCGATTCCTCGCCTCTATCGCATCAAGTTCAAACGGGACATTTTCAAGGACCTGTCCAAGCTGGAGGCATCGTACAAGGGCAAATCCGATGACGGTGAAGAGCTGCAGATCGAGGATCTGGAGATTTTCGAGAATGTGGCTTACATCATGGCTTTCCATGCCGATCCCACCATCCCCGGCACGATCGAGGAGTGGCTCGACGAATTTGAGATGTTTTCGATCTATCAGGTGCTCCCGGAGATCCTTGAGCTCTGGGGCGGGAATCTGGTGACGGACATTGAGTCTAAAAAAAACGCAGTCCCAGCGCCCGGGAAATAACGACGCCGCTTTTCCTGCTACGATGCCTGGAGATCGGGCTGTCCATGACGGACCTCGATCTCCTGACCATCGGTATGGTCCTTGACATCTGGACCGAGAAAGGAAACGACGACTACAAGTACGGCGAGAAAGACACCGTGCGGATCGCCGGGCAGCAGGATTTCGATAATTTCTGATGAAGGGAGGCAAGCATCATGGCTGGACGCATAAAAGGCATAACCGTTGAGATCGGCGGCGATACCACAGGTCTTGAAAAAGCCCTGAAGAACGTCAACAGTACGATCAAAAACACACAGAGCCAGCTGAAGGATGTCAATCGCCTCCTGAAACTGGACCCCTCGAATACAGAGCTTCTTTCTCAGAAGCAGCGTGCGTTGAAGGATGCCATCGGCGCGACGAAGGAAAAGCTGGATTCTCTGAAAACCGCGCAGGAGCAGGCAAAGCAACAGCTCGAAAACGGTGATCTTGGGCAGGACAAGTATGACGCTCTGCAGCGGGAGATCATCGAGACGGAGCAGGAACTCCGCCGCCTGCAGGAGGAAGCCGCTGCCACAAGCACAGCGCTTGCCAAGATCGACGAGGCCGGAAAAAAGATGGAGGCTTTCGGAGACTCCGTCACCAGCGCCGGTCAGAAGATCATGCCCGCTTCTATGGCTGTGGCCGGTCTCGGCGCGGCTGCTGTGAAGACCGCTGCCGACTTCGATTCCGGCATGAGCAAAGTTGCTGCCATTTCTGGTGCGACCGGGGACGATCTGGATGCCCTGCGGGATAAGGCCCGGGAGATGGGTGCCAAGACCAAGTTCTCTGCTTCCGAGGCAGCCTCCGCTATGGAATACATGGCGATGGCGGGCTGGAAGACGGAGGATATGCTCGGCGGCATCGAAGGTATCATGAGCCTTGCCGCTGCGTCCGGTGAGGATCTGGCAACCACCTCGGATATCGTGACGGATGCGCTGACGGCATTCGGCCTCTCGGCACAGGACTCCGGTCACTTTGCAGATATCCTCGCGGCAGCATCTTCCAATGCGAACACCAACGTCCGGATGATGGGCGAAACCTTCAAGTACTGCGCTCCTATCGCAGGCGCTCTCGGTTTCTCCGCGGAAGACGTCGCCGAGGCGATCGGCCTCATGGCGAATGCAGGTATCAAGAGCACGCAGGCCGGTACCGCGCTCCGCACAATCATGAACAACCTTTCCGGTGAGGTAAAGATCACCGGAGCGGCTCTGGGTGAAGTCACCATCGCCACCACCAACGCAGACGGCTCCATGCGCGATCTGTCAGATATTCTGGCGGACTGCCGTGGAGCCTTTTCTCAGCTTTCTGAATCTGAAAGAGCGCAAGCCGCGGAAGCGCTGGTCGGCAAGAATGCCATGTCCAGCTTCCTCGCGTTGATGAATGCCGCTCCGGAAGATATAGAAAAACTCAGCACCGCCATCGATAACTGTGACGGCACCGCCGCGCAGATGGCGGAGACCATGCAGGATAATCTGGCCGGGCAACTGACCATCCTCAAATCTCAGCTTGAAGAACTGGCCATCTCCTTCGGTGAGATGCTGATGCCCGCCATCCGGGCTATTGTATCCAAGATTCAGGCATTCGTGGACAAGCTGAACAGCATGAGCGAAAGCCAGCGGAAAGCGATCCTGACCATCGGCCTGATCGTTGCTGCGCTCGGGCCGCTGCTCGTTATCATCGGAACGCTTATTTCCAAAGTCGGTGTAGCGATGCAGGGCTTTGTGAAGCTGGCAACCGGTGTGAAGAAACTCGGTGTGGCGGTCAAAGTCGGGACAGGAGTCTTCGGTAAGCTGGGCGCTGCACTCGGCGGGATCTCCGCTCCCGTGCTGGCTATCGTTGCGGTCGTCGCTGTGCTGATAGCTGCCTTCAAACATCTGTGGGATACCAACGAGGAATTCCGCAACGCCATCACCGGTATATGGGAAGGTATCGTCAGCAAGATCCAGGCATTCTGTCAGGGCATCGTCGACCGGCTGAACGCTCTGGGCTTTGACTTCAGCTCCATCGTGGATGTGCTGAAGAGCCTGTGGGGCGGGCTATGCCAGTTTCTCGCTCCTGTATTTGAGGCGGCTTTCAATGTCGTTTCTACCGTTCTCGGAACGGTACTCGATGTGATCACCGGCCTACTTGATGTATTTATCGGGCTGTTTACCGGGAACTGGACTCAGATGTGGGAAGGCGTGAAAGAGATCTTCTCCGGCATCTGGGATGGTATCACCGGCCTGTTCGATACGGCGCTGAACCTGCTGAAATCCCTCGCCGAGACTGTTTTCGGATGGTTCGGCAGTACATGGGAATCCGTCTGGTCCGGCATCAAATCTTTCTTTGAAACCATCTGGAACGGGATCGTGGCCTTTTTCTCCGGTATCTGGAATACTATTGTTTCTATCGTCACTGCACAAATCAATGCTGTGAAGACTGTGGTCACTACGGTTTTCAATGCCATCAAGACCACCGCGACTACGATCTGGAACGGGATCAAGACCGCCATCTCCACGGTCGTGGACGGCATCAAAAGCAAAGTTTCTTCCGCGTTTGAATCCGTGAAGAACACTGCCACAAACCTGTTCAACGGAATCAAGAGCACCGCCACATCCGTATGGAATGGAATCAAGACGGCAATCGTCACTCCCATCGAAGCGGCCCGGGACAAGATCCGATCCGCGCTGGATGCGGTCAGGGGCTTCTTCTCCGGGCTGAAGCTGGAACTGCCGCACATCAAGCTGCCGCATTTCCGCGTGTCCGGAACGCTCTCTATCTCTCCTCCGAGCGTCCCGCACCTGTCCATCGACTGGTATAAGGAAGGCGGCATCATGACGAAGCCTACTGTCTTTGGCATGAACGGCTCTGCCCTGATGGCGGGCGGCGAAGCGGGCTCTGAGGCGATCCTTCCTCTGAGCGGATTTTATAAGCAGTTGGAAGCCATGCTGGACAGCAAGCTGAACATGCACAATGTAGAAAAATATCTGGCTGTCATCGCCGCCAACAGCGGAAAGGGCATTTATCTGGATGACGGCACCCTGGTCGGACACCTGCTGCCCGCCATCGACAGCGGTCTCGGCCAGACGCAGAAGCTGAATGCGAGGTTGAGCATATGAAGCCTGACGCTATGATAAACGGAGTCTCCATGCTCAGTCTCGGCTGGCTTCGGGAGACAGTAAACTTCCCGACGCCGCAGTCGCAGTCCAACACGATCACGGTGCCGGGAAGAAATTCACCTATACGATTCACTGAGGCGCTGGGCCGTGTGGCCTATCAACCGCGGTCTTTTGATATGACCTTTTCCATGCTGGGCGACCGCGCTGATTTCGACATACTCGTCAGCACGGTTGTGAATCAGTTTGCCGGGAAGCTCTGCCGGGTGACGTTGACGGAAGACACAATGCTGTATGCCGTGGGGACGTTGGAGGCAGTGCCGTCTTATGACCCACTTACGGGCAAGGGAACGCTTGAGCTTTCCTGCACGGACGGGGATGCCTTTCTCTACCACGTGGAGGAGACGGTCGTGAACTTCAGCGGCGGCGGGACTGTGATCCTTGCCAATGACTTTATGCCTGTTGTTCCGGTCATCACGGTAGCGGAAGAAACCACGCTCCGCTGGACGATTGACGGGGAGTCTTTTCAGAAGACCGTCAGCGCGGGGACATGGGAAATCCCGGAATTGGAGCTGCGGCATGGGAATAATACGGTTTCCATTACAGGAGAAGGAATTACCACATTCACATACAGGGAGGGTCGTCTATGAGCCTGTTTCGCGTCTATGTGGATGGCGCGCTGTTCTATCATCCGCAGATGTCGAAACTGGCGATTACGGCCGCCCGGATCGAGGAGGATGCGGAGAACATCGACAGCATGACGCTTTCCGCTCCTTTCAACCATCCGTACCTGTCTGTAATCCGGCCGCTTGCTTCTACCATCGTCTGCAAGAAAGGCGATGCCGTGGTGTTCGAGGGCCGTGCGCTGGACAACGGTACGGATTTTTACAACACCCATACCTGGACATGCGAGTCCTGCCTTGCCTATCTGAAGGACAGCGTGCAGCCGCCATATGACTATAGAGGTACTTTGAGTGGACTGTTGGAACTGTTCATCGGTGAACACAATCGTGCCGTGGAAGAAAAGAAACAGTTCACGCTTGGCACAATTTCGGTCACGGATAGCAACGATTATATCTCGTATGGCAGTTCTGAGTTCACGGTAACGCTCGATGCAATCAGGGATAAACTGATCAAGACTCACGGAGGGTTTCTCCGTGTGCGCTATGTGGGCGGTACGAAGTATCTGGATTATATTGCGGATTTCGATTCACTCTCCGCGCAGACGGTCGAGTACGGCAAAA
Source organism: Christensenellales bacterium (assembly GCA_045113475.1). Taxonomy (GTDB): domain Bacteria; phylum Bacillota; class Clostridia; order Christensenellales; family Aristaeellaceae; genus UBA4246. The sequence goes on from JBGUIY010000030.1 coordinate 6,810, forward strand.
ACCTGTTGGACGTGAAGATCAGCCGGAACCATACTGACCGGGTTTCCGTTCTGCTCCCTCTGGGGGCAAAGATAAAGGATATCGATGCCGAGGGGCATGAGTATGAAACCGATGAGCGGGTCCAGATCACATCCGTGAACGGCGGAAAAAACTACATTGTTGACGAAGATGCCGCGGCAGAGATCGGACGGATCTGGAGGACCGAGATTTGGGATGATGTGACGGTCCCCGGAAACCTGCTCACCAAGGCTCAGACCCGGCTTCACGACCTGGCCCAGGGAGTCACAAGCATGGAACTGACCATCGTTGATGAGTCGGACACCGGAGCGGATATCGGGGACATCCATGCTGGCATGTATGTGGTCTGCAAATCCCCGCCGCACGGTATTGACGGCAGATACCGCTGTGTGGGCCGCACCCGGGATTACCTCAATCCCGCTGGGAACACGATCATAATCGGCGCAAACGGCGTCACGCTGACCGGCCTGTCCAATAAGCAAAACGATACCATCTCCGCGCTGGAGGAGGACATCGTCGGGCAGTCCTCCAAGATCGATGTGATCTCAGGGCAGGTGGACAGGATCAACGAATCCAAGATGTACCGCACCGAGATCGTGACGGAGGGCGTGAGCATCTTCCGGGAAAAGACCCAGCGGAGCACCGTGCGCTGCAAAGTGTACTCTTGGGATACGGAGATCACGGATACACTGCCCGCATCCGCTTTCAACTGGCATCGCAATTCCGGCGACAGCACTGCCGACGCTGCGTGGGACGCCGTACACACAGGAATGAAAACCATAACGGTATCAACGGAGGATGTGACGGATAACGCATCCTTCTTTTGCGAAGTTACGATATAAGGAGGGCAAACACATGCCTACTGTACTCACATCCTCACAGCAGACCTTCGTAGATATTACCGACCAGCGAAAACTCTCGGCATATATCACGTCCAACCTGCCGAAAACGCAGAGCGAAGATCCCAACGTCCTGCCGCACACGTATGCACCAAGCTGGGCGACCACCAACCTTGTCCTGACTCCGGTCGTCTTTCTGGATCAGACGAGCATCCCTCTCGGCTCGACAGGGCTGACCATCCAGTGGAAGCGCAAGGACGGCACCGCCGCTGAGACGGCGCTTACCACCGGCGAGTCAGTTTCCGGCGGCATCCTGACCGTGAATCAGAACAAGCTGGCGGCATCGACCTCGGGCATGATCACGTACATCTGCTACATCAGCTATTACGACAGCGAGACTCATAACACGGTCAACATCTCCGCTGATCTCACCTATACGCTGGTGCGGAACGCGGAGAACGCCAAGCTGGCGTATATCACGGCAGACACATATGTGTTCAAGTATGACTCTGACTCTGCTCTCGTCGGCGCGACCCAGGCGACCTTGACCGGGCAGGTCCAGGGTGTGACGATCACGAAGTGGCAGTATAAGAATGGCTCCGGGAACTGGGTGGATTACCCCACGACCTCGGACAACACCAGCATTACCGGCGGCACCCTCGTGGTCAAGCCCACGCATTCTGTTTTCAATGACAATGTGGCACAGATCAAGCTGGTCACTTCCGATGCCGATGTCTATGATACGATCACCATCACCA
>JBGUIY010000031.1:0-4760 GCA_045113475.1 Christensenellales bacterium
TATAATATAGTCAAGGTTCAGGAATGAACCGGGGCGGCGCAGAGAATGAGCCGCCGGCAAAACAATCAAACGACAGCCTCAGGCTGATTTGAATGGAGGTATGATTATGAGTACTTATCTTCCTACGATTTTCGGAGAAAACATGATGGACATGTTCGACGCTTTTGACCGCAACTGGGCTCGCCCCTTCCACGACATCGACCGTACCCTTTACGGCAGGCACAGCGACCGGCTGATGAAGACCGATATCCAGGAAAAGGACACCGGCTATGAGATCAGCGTTGATCTGCCCGGCTTCAAGAAAGACGAGCTCAAGGTTGAACTGAACAACGGCTACCTGACGATCTCGGCTGAGAAATCCCTCAACAAGAACGAAGAGGACAACAGCAAGCTGATCAGGCAGGAGCGCTATTCCGGCTCGATGCAGCGCAGCTTCTACGTGGGCAGCAGCCTGACCGAAGAGGATATCCGCTGCGCATATGAAAACGGCGTGCTGAAGGTGTCCCTGCCCAAGAAGGATGCCCGCAAGGTTCCCGAAAAGAAGACGATCATGATCGAAGGCTGATCCTTTCCCCCCTTCATCCCCTGCTTTGGCAGGGGACTTTTTTATTGTCCATGATTACGCGGCATTGCAAATGTAAAATCAGTCCCTGTATCGACTTCCGGAAGCGTTTGTGTGCTATAATCTCTCCGTAAGCGCTGATTCGCTCAGCACGAACGTCATATTTTTCCCAACGGAGGATTATAAAATGAAGAAGCGTTTTCTTGCAGTTATGATTGCTTTGCTGCTGGCAGCGGCTGCCATAGTGGGCTGCGCGGCCGGGACGGAAGGAAAGATCACCTCCCTGGTCAGCGCCGGCGCGACGCTCGTGTTTGACACCCATAACGTGACCATCAAAGGGAACGCCGAGTTCCAGCTTGACGGCCAGCGCTTCAAGACGGCTGAAATCACGTATATTCAGGACGGCGAAGACTCCTTCTGGCAGGAAAAGCTGTTTACTCCACGTCCATACATGTCTGACCTGGAAACGGGCTTTACAGTCATATCAAATTCAGGAGATGTCTTTTTGATGGAACCATATACGCCCGGCGTCTACCGGACGGGCTATAATGACCCGCAGAACACGATCGTTCACGAAAGCATGGAGTCCCGGCTGCTGGCCTCCTTCCTGAAAACGGCGGCAGCCATGACGGAAACCGAATTGGCCCCCTGCATCACCTACGGCGACAATACGCTTGAGCTGAATATATCCGCTACGCAGACGCCTGAGATCGTCAACGAAGCCCTGCTGATGGGCGCCCGCTTTGCTGCCAGGCGGCTCTTCAATATCGATTACGACGTAACCATATACGACAGGTCGGACTGGGCGATCACGTCAACCACCAGGGAAATCCTGTTCATGACGGAAAGCTGCGCCATCCACGAAGCCTCCGTTCAGTTCGTTTCGGACGATCAGGGCAGGCTTTCCGCGATCAAGGGGCAAGCAGCCGTCGGCCTGGATTATGTCAATGAAGAAAAACACGAACTGAAAGCTGTCTTTGAGCTGAGCATCGGCGACTACGGAACCAGCGTCGTTAAATCCTTTGATCCGGAAGAATACCACGTCGTATCCTCAAAACATGCCGTATTGCAACAGCCCGAAACCGATCAAGAGACAGCCGATGCCCTGACGCAGCGCGCGCTGGAATGCTGGAAAGCCGCCGGGTTTGCGAACGCAGACCGATTTGAATTATTGAGCTTTGGGAATGAAAGCGGGATCTTCAGTCTGAATTTTACCGATCCGGAAGAAGATTCTATCGAATGGAACTATTATATCGAGATCGGAGATACGGGCAACGCGCTGTATATGTCAACGGATCCACAGAATAGATATGAGAACTGGCTGGAACATGAACAGCCCGAAGTCCCTGAGGTATCCGACGAAACGATGAACAGGATCAGGGAGTTTCTGAAACTGGTCAACCCGGAACTTCAATATGAAAAGCTCGTCGTCCTATCTCAGTATGTATATGACGATGCAGTGTTTATTGACCTGGCGGAAGAAGACTATGAATCCAAGATGTACTGGCTGGACCTGACTGTGCAGCTGTCTCCCGATTTCAGGATCGTTGATTATACCAGTGTTGGCCGTGGCTGACCGGATGTATTACAATTTTCTCAACAATTGAACGGGCATCTTGATTTTTTGATGGCTTTGAATTATGCTATACACAGCCGGATCAACGTCCGGTAAATCTTGTTGCGCACTGATTTCAGAAGGAGGAACCACATGAAAAAGATCACTGGTATTGTCGCTGTGATTGCGGTGGTTGCCATCATCTTCGCCGTCGTTTTCGGCGTTCAGAAGGGCAACCTGCAGACTGAGATGAAGAAAGCCTCTGACGAAGCCGCCACCAAGCTGGCCAACTCGGAAGCCGCCGCCAAGACCGCTGCGGACGAAGCCGCCGCCAAGCTGGCCGAGGCTGAAGCTGCCGCCAAGACCGCCGCGGACGAAGCTGCCGCCAAGCTGGCTGAAGTAGAAGCCGCCGCCAAGACCGCCGCGGAAGAAGCCGCCGCCAAGGCGACCGAAGCCGCGCAGGCTGCCGCGCAGACGCTCGCTGACGAAGCCGCTGCCAAGCTGGCTGAGGTCGAGGGAGCCGCCAAGGCCGCCGCTGACGAAGCTGCTGCCGCACTGAAAGCCGCGCAGGACGAAGCGCAGGTGAACGCTGACAAGCTGGCCTCGCTGTCCCGCATCGCCCAGCCCGCCTTTGCCGAGTACTACAAGGGCAAGACCGTCATCCTGCACTCCAACGATGTGCACGGCGCGCTGGACGGCTATGCCTATATCGCAGGCCTGAAGAAGGCGTTCGAAGATATGGGCGCCGAAGTCATCCTGGTCGATGCAGGCGACTTCAGCCAGGGCACCATCTATGTGAGCACCAACAAGGGTGAAAAGGCAATCGAAATGATGAACGCCGTCGGTTACGACGTCGTCACCCTGGGCAACCATGAATTTGACTACGGCTATGCGCAGCTGATGCAGAATCTGAGCAAGGCCGAATTCCAGACCATCTGCGCGAACGTCATCCTGGACGCCACTAATGAGCCCATCCTGCCCGCCGCCACCATCATTGAAAAGGCCGGCACGAAGATCGGCTTCTTCGGCCTCGAAACCCCTGAAACCGCTACCAAGGTCAATCCCGGCCTCATTTCCGATATCCATTTCACCACCTTCGGCGATCTGTACACCGCTGCCCAGACCGCGATCGACAGCCTCGCGGATGCGGATATCGTGATCGGCATCACCCATTTGGGTGTCGATGAAGAATCCAAAGCCAATGGCTATCGTTCCATTGACCTGCTGGCCAACACCAAGGGCGCCGATCTCCTGATCGACGGCCACTCCCACACCGTAATGACAGAGGGCGAGAACGGTGAACCCATCCAGTCCACCGGCACCAAATTCGCTAATGTCGGCGTCGTCGTCATCGACAACGAAAAGAAAGCCATCGCCGATCATTATCTGATCAACACCAACATGATCCGGCAGGACGAAGCCATCGCCGCCAAAGCCAAGGAAATCATGACCGCCATCGACGCCGAATACGGCGCTGTGTTTGCTGAGTCCGCCGTCCGCCTGAACGGCGACCGCGATCCCGGCAACCGCACTCAGGAGACCAACCTGGGCGACCTGATCACCGACGCAATGGTCTGGTCCGTGGTCAACGCGGGCAGCATTTCCGATGATATGCTCATGAACGTGGTCGGCATCACCAATGGCGGCGGCATCCGTGCCAGCGTCGAAGCCGGCGGCATCTCCATGAAGGATATCAATACCGTGCTGCCCTTCGGCAACACTGTGGCCGTGATCTACGTCAAGGGCAGCGAGATGCTCGAGGCGCTGGAAGCTTCCACCTTCTCCACCCCGAAGGCCATCGGCGGCTATCCGCAGACCAGCGGCATCAAGTGGACCATCGACACCACCAAGGAATTTGCGCAGGGCGAGATCTACAAGGATGCCAACGGCAAGGAATCCAGCTACTACGCTCCGACTTCCATCAACCGCGTTACCATTGAGAGCGTGAATGGCGTCGCGTTTGATCCCGAAGCCACCTACGCTGTCGTGACCAACAACTTCTGCGCGGCCGGCGGCGACACCTACAACGTGTTCATGCGCGCCTACACCGACACCGAGCATCCCGGCTTTGACACCGGCATCCCGATGGACGAAGCTGTGATGGATTATATCAACACTGAACTCCAGGGCAAGATCGGCGATAAGTATGCTGAACCCCGCGGCACTGAAACCCAGATCCGCGAGGAAGCCGACAAAGCTGCCTGATTTCATTCCAGTTGACTCAAGAGGGGGTTTCCCACAAGGAAGCCCCCTCTCCTGCTGTCTTGATGTTTCCCTGAGTTATCAACTCTGAACCGATATAAAGTGGAGGCTGTTATGGAGTACAAGCATATCAACGATACTTACGTCGTCCGGTTCGATAGGGGCGAAGAGATCCTTGAAACCCTGAAGGAGCTGTGCAGGAAAGAAGACATCCGTCTGGCCCAGGTGGAGGCGCTCGGCGCGGTGGACTATGCCGCTGTATGCGTTTACGACGTCCCCACCAAGACCTTCTTCCGGAAAGAACTGACCGGGCCCATGGAGATTTCAGGCCTGACTGGCAGCGTTACCCGTAAGGACGGCGAACCCTACCTTCACCTCCATGGCACGCTCTGCGATCGTGAGTTGAAAGCCTGGGGCGGACATATTGTTGCCCTTCGCGTA
>JBGUIY010000032.1:0-3736 GCA_045113475.1 Christensenellales bacterium
CTCCGGGCCGGAAGCCCTCCGCCACGAGTTTGACGCCGTGGCCTCCGAAAAGGATATGAAGGAAACCTATCTGCCCGCCTTCGAGGCCCTGGTGAAGGAAGCCCAGGTGGAGTCCGTCATGGGCGCGTACAACCGCACCAACGGCGAACCCTGCTGCGCCAGCAGCGACCTGATGCGCCGCCTTCGCGAAGAATGGGGCTTCGAGGGACACTTCGTATCCGACTGCTGGGCGATCCGCGACTTCTACGAAGGCCACCACGTGGCGGACAACCCCGTGGACGCGGCTGCCATGGCCCTGAACGCCGGCTGCGACCTGAACTGCGGCTGCACCTACCAGCACGCGCTGGCCGCCTGCCTAGCCGGCAAGGTGAGCGAGGAGAAGATCCGCGAGAGCGCCGTGCGCCTGATGACCACGCGCTTCATGCTCGGCATCCTCGGCGAGGGCAGTGAGTTTGACAAGATCCCCTACAGCGTGGTGGAATGCCCGGAGCACCTGGTCAAGGGTGAAGAAGCCGCCCGCAAAGCCTGCGTGCTGCTGAAGAACGACGGCATGCTCCCCCTCAGCCCCGATCAGCTGAACACCGTCGGCGTCATCGGGCCCAACGCGGACAGCATCGCCTCCCTGATCGGCAATTACCACGGCTCCTCCTCCCGCTACATCACTATCCAGACAGGCATCCAGGATGCCCTCGAAGGCAAGGCGCGGGTACTCTGCGCCCTGGGCTGCCACCTGTACCGGGATCAGGTCTCCCACCTCTCCCAGGAACTGGACGACCTGACCGCCGAAGCCCTGGCCGTAGCGGAAAACAGCGACGCCGTGGTACTGGTGGTAGGTCTGGACGAGACACTGGAGGGCGAGCAGGGCGATACCGGCAACCCCTTCGGCTCCGCGGACAAGCGCGACCTGCTGCTGCCGTCGTCACAGCGCCGTCTGATGGAGAAAGTGCTTGCCGTCGGCAAGCCCACCGTGATCTGCCTGACCACCGGCAGCGCCATCGACCTGGGCGAAGCCGGGGAGAAGGCCGACGCCATCCTGCAGTGCTGGTATCCCGGCGCACGGGGCGGCAAAGCCGTGGCGGACCTGCTCTTCGGCCGCGTCTCCCCCTCCGGCAAGCTGCCCGTCACCTTCTATTACGACCGCCAGCTCCAGGATATGCCCGATTTCACGGATTACAGCATGAAGGGCCGCACCTACCGCTATATCGCCGGGGAGCCGCTCTATCCCTTCGGCTACGGCCTCACCTACGGCGACGTATACGTGGCCGCCGCCGAAGCCGGGGACAAGGACGGCGTGCTGACCGTCACCGCCAAACTGCGCAACGACGGCGCCATGGACACTGACGAAGTGCTCCAGGTCTACTGCCAGAATGAAGGCAGCGCGAACGCCCCGCTCAACCCGAGGCTCTGCGCCTTTGCCCGCATACATGTTCCTGCCGGAAAGGCGGTCACAGTCTCCCTGCCGGTGGACAAGCGCACCCTGCTGGTGGTCAACGACCGGGGACAGCGTGTCAGCGAAGGCAAAGCCGTCCTCTATGCCGGTGTCGGCCAGCCCGACAAGCGCACCGAAGCCCTGACAGGCCACGCTTCTGTCCGGATCCCTCTTGACGCGTAATCCCGTTTCAGTATAAACTGTATAGGAACCATCACTGCCGCACGGAAACCGGAAACTGCATTCCCCTTTCGTGCGGCAGTGTATAATACGATTATCAGAGGGAGCCTCCATGAAAGAAAAGACCGTCCACAGCTTTATCGAGCTGCAAAACGAGATCTTCAGCGATACGTGGAACAAGGACCTGATGCGGTACCGGGACAACCGGGTATACCGCGGCATGGGCAACGCCAAGTGGACGATGGAGCCCGCGCTGAACCGCGCGTGTCCCCACAACCTGGGCCTGGAGCAGCACATGCTGCGTTCCTTCCGCAAGTACGGTTACGCGGACCTGCAGAGCGTGACCTCCTTCTGGCAGACCGCCGCCATGGCGCAGCAGTTCGGGCTGCCCACGCGCCTGCTGGACTGGACCTACTCGCCCCTGGTGGCGGCGCATTTCGCCACGGAAAACATCGACCTCTACGGGGAGGACGGCGTGATCTGGTGCGCGGACGTGGACGAGATCAACAAGCACCTGCCCCCGGCCCTGCGCGAGCGCCTGAACGAGCGCCAGACGAGCATCTTCACCATGGACATGCTGGACAAGATCGGTTCCAACTACGACGTGCTCAGCATCATCTCCAAGGAACCCTACGCCTTCTTCTTCGAGCCCGCCAGCACGGTCAACCGCATCGCGAACCAGTTCGCGCTGTTTTCCCTGACCACGGACCCCGCCATCGCGATCACCGATCTCCACGGCCTGAAGGACTGCTTCTCCCGCATCATCATCCCCAGGGAGATCAAATTGGAGATCCGCGACAAGCTCGACTACATCAATATCTCCGAGCGCATGATCTATCCCGGCCTGGACGGCATCGCCAAGTGGATCACGCGGCGATACGCCAATCTGGGGCCGACCTACAACAAAGACCGCGCCGAGGAAAAGCAGCCGTGACCGTCAGCCCGTCTGTATCGCGCCTTCCAAACACAGAAGGCGCTTTTTTCTATCCAGCCCGCCCGCATAGCCGGTCAGGCTGCCGTCCGCGCCGATGACCCGGTGGCAGGGCACGATCAGTGAAACGGGATTCCGGCCCACCGCCGCGCCCACGGCCCGCGGGGATACGCTCACGCCTTCCGTCCGCGCGGCCAGCCGGCGAGCGATCTCCCCATAGGTCACTGTTTGCCCGTAGGGAATGGCAAGCAGCGCTTCCCATACGGATACGGCAAAATTGCTTCCCTTCAGCCGCAGTTCCGGCGTGAACTCCGGACAGATGCCGCTGAAATAGATTTCCAGCCACCGTTCCGCTTCCGCAAAAACGAGCAGTTTCGCCTCCGCGGGATTCATTCCGAGAGTGCTGCCGAAATGCTTTTGCCCGTCGAACCACAAGCCCGTCAGGGCTGCCCCGTCGGAAGCGAGGGTCACCGCACCCAGCGATGTCATGCACCGGTGTATATAATCCATTTTCCATCCTCCCCTGCAGGCACGCCTTTTATCAGACTCAACCATATCATATCACATTGCGCCGTCCTGCGAAACTGTGAAATTGCATTGCTGTAGCCATGAAACTATGGTAAAATAAGGCTGTTGTATTTCTCCGTGCAGAATGCTGTGAGGTGACTGAATTGCTGATCTGTGATACCCATTGCGATACATTGTACAAGCTGGCCGCGCATCCGGAGGAACCGCTGGACGTGACCATGGACCGCCTGAAAGCAGCGGGCGTCAGCCTGCAGACGCTGGCGCTCTTCGTGGGCGGCGATCTGCGGCCGGAAGCGGTGCGCCGGCTGTTCGACGGCATGATGGCGAAGTTCGGGGGCCTGAAGGCCGCCGGCTGGGAACAGGTGACGGATCCCCGCGACGCGGAGGACGGAAAGGTCAAGGTCATGCTGTCCATCGAGGGCTGCGAGATCTTCGGGACGAGTCTGGAAGCCATCGCGGAGTGGCGCCAGCGCGGCGTGCGCATGGCCGCCATCACCTGGAACTACGTGAACGCCCTGGGCACCCCCGCCAAGGTCAACGCCCGGGACGGCCTGTCGCCCTTCGGACGGCAGGCGGTTCGCGAGATGGCCCGTCTGGGCATCGCGCCGGACACCTCCCACCTGAACGAGCGCGGCTTCTACGACATCCTGGAGATGGGCGTCGTGCCG
>JBGUIY010000033.1:0-2193 GCA_045113475.1 Christensenellales bacterium
GTCACCGTCAGCGAACTCTTCGGCTTCGACAAACCCGAAGCGGGAGGGAAAGTGTATGTGTACGATAAGGAAAAGTATAAGAATCAATGAATTAAAAACCACTTTAGGGGTTAAATCAAGTGAGTAACAAATCTCTTCGCGGCAGCCTCCTGCTGCTCCTGGGCTCGATGATCTGGGGCGCGGCCTTCGTGGCGCAGCGCGTGGGCATGGACCATGTGGGTCCCTTTACCTTCAACGGCATCCGGATGCTGCTGGCCTGGCTGGTGATGATTCCGGTGACCGCCCTGATGGAACATAAAAACAAAAACACCCCCGGCTATACAGCACCGGATCCGAAGGATCAGCGGCTGTCGGGAGTGATCTGCGGGGCGCTGCTGTTTATCGCCACCTCCCTGCAGCAGATGGGCCTGGTGTCCACCACCGCGGGAAAGGCGGGGTTCATTACCGCCCTGTATGTGGTGCTGGTGCCGGTGGCAGCCTGGTTCCTGTTACGAAAGAATCCGGGCAAGGTGATTTGGCTGGGCGTGCTGATCGCGGTGGGAGCCCTGTGGCTTTTGTGCATGCCCGCGGACGGCGGCTTTGTGCTGCAGAGCGGAGACCTGCTGGTGCTGGGCTGCGCGGTATGCTTCACCTTCCAGATCCTGTGCGTGGATCATTACGCGGCGCGGGTGAGCGGCGTCAAGCTGGCCCGGGATGAGTTCCTGGTGACCGGCGGACTGTCCATGCTGATCGCTGTCGCCACGGAGCCCATCTCCTGGGAGGGCGTGCTGGAGGCGCTCATTCCGATCCTCTATGCCGGCATCATGTCCGGCGCGGTGGGCTACACCCTGCAGGTGCTGGGGCAGCGGGATACGGATCCCACGGTGGCGTCGCTCCTCATGTGCATGGAGGCGGTGTTCGCGGTGCTGACCGGCGTCCTGCTGATCGGCGAAAAAATGACGGTCCGTGAGACCGTCGGTTGTGTGCTGATGTTTTGCGCGGTGATCCTGGCCCAGCTTTCGCCGGTTATATCCAGCATCCGTCGAAACGGACAATCTCACCGTTAAAGTATTCCGGCATATCCAGCAGGCGGAGCATCGCCTGTGCCGCCTCTTCCGGAGAGGCAATATAGCCCGCGGGGATCTGATCACGGATCTCCGCGGTTTCATTTTCCGAAAGGTGCGCGTTCATGCGCGTGCCGATGATGCCCAGGGCGATAGCGTTGACCCGGATATGGGAAGGGGCCAGCTCTTTGGCCAGGGCTTTGGTGAAGGCGTTCACCGCGCCCTTGGAGGCGCTGTAGGCCACCTCGCAGGAGGCGCCGCAAAGGCCCCAGACGGAGGACACGTTCAGGATCTGCCCGCCGCCGCGGGAAACCATGTCCGGTACATAGGTATGGCAGGTGTTGTACAGGGAAGTCACGTTGACCTTCATGACCCGGTCCCATTCCTCCGGAGACATATCGGTCAGCAGGCCCACTCGGGAGATGCCCGCGTTGTTGACCAGCGTGTCCACGGGGCCGAACCGCTCCCGCAGGCTCCGGACATAGCTGAGGTCGCTGACGTCGCCGATGTCGGCGCAGCAGACAAGATCGCCCGCTGCGGAAACGCGGCGGGCGGTATCCTCCAGGGCGGCTGTATCACTGCCGCCGTTCAGGATGATCTTTGAGTAGCGCCCGGACTGCGCGCAGGCAACGGCGAATGCTTTGCCCACGCCATGGGAGGCGCCTGTAATCAGGATGGTGCTCATCAGTAGCTGAAGACGGTGATCAGGCCGCCCATGTTGTCCAGGGAAGTTTCCCAGAGCGTGGTGCTGCGGGTCAGCTGTACGTCGAAAGAAGGAGCGTCGCCCACGAGCTGGCGGTACACTTCATACTTCAGCACGCCGTTCTCGAACAGGGCGATATGGGGATGCTCCTCCAGGTATTCGATGTACTCTTCCATGGTGAAGTCCATGTAATGCATGATGGCGGCGTTGCCCTTGCCCACATAGCGGTAAAGGTTCAGACGCACGGAAACGCCGGTTTTGAAGCTCTTGTCGGTGGAGGTTTCCAGCGGCCAGGCGTTCAGCGGGAAGCGGAAGATGATGCCGTATTTCCAGCAGTTTTCGGTCATCCACTTGCCTTCCGGCGTGGTGGAATACTTCGGCGCGCCGACGTCCGGATCGTTCCGGTCATAGAGACGGAGGTCGAAACCGAGACCGGAGTTGTATTCA
>JBGUIY010000034.1:0-3578 GCA_045113475.1 Christensenellales bacterium
GGCTGGATGTCTGCCAACGACATCCGGGAGCTTGAAAACCTTGACCGCATCCCTGCCGAGCTCGGCGGTGACCTGTATCTCATCAACGGGAACATGACCAAGCTGGAGGATGCCGGTATCTTTGCGGCCTCGTCTGCCGCTGGAAAGGAGGAAGAATCCGATGAAGACGAAGAAGTTCTGGAACTGGACGACGGCTCCGGTGAATCAGGAGACGCCGGATCAGGCCGAGCGAATCCTGACCATCGGCGGCACCATCGCTGAGGAGAGCTGGTTCGACGATGACGTCACGCCTGCCATGTTTCGGGAGGAGCTGAACGCAGGCACCGGCAACATCACCGTCTGGATCAACAGCCCCGGTGGCGACTGTGTGGCCGCTGCCCAGATCTACAACATGCTCATGGACTACAAGGGCGACGTCACCGTCAAGATCGACGGCATCGCGGCCTCCGCCGCATCCGTCATTGCGATGGCCGGTACCAAAGTCCTGATGAGCCCCGTTTCCATGATGATGATCCACAATCCCGCCACCATCGCCTTCGGCGACCACACCGATATGCAGAAGGCCATCGACATGCTGGAGGAGGTCAAGGAATCCATCATCAACGCCTACGAGATCAAGACCGGCCTGTCCCGCGCCAAGCTCTCACACCTCATGGATGCGGAGACTTGGATGGACGCGAACAAGGCCGTGGAGCTCGGTTTCGCAGACGACGTGCTTATGCGCAGCGCCGTTCCGGAGCCTGCTGCCGAAGCTGTCCTGTTTTCCCGGAAGGCTGTGAACACGGCTCTCGTGAACAAGCTGACCGCAAAATACCATACCCCAGCGCAGGAAGCGGCTATCCCTGCTCCTGCAGAAACCGGGCGCTCCGTGGATGACATTCTGGAGCGCCTTGACACTATTTCCAAATTTATCTGAGGAGGATTTTTACCATGACTATTTTTGAAATGATGCAGAAGCGCAATCAGGCGCTCACCGCCGCTCGGAACTTCGCCGAGTCCCACCGCACTGACAAGGGCATCCTCAACGATGAGGACAGCGCCACCTACGACCAGATGGAAAAGGAGATCATGGGTATGAGCCGTGAGATTTCCCGCATGCAGCGTCAGGAGGCTATGGAGAAGGAGCTCTCCCAGCCTGTCAACACTCCGCTCACCGGCAGGCCGATGGGCACCGCCGAGCCGGAGGCCAAGACCGGTCGCGCTTCCGACGAGTACCGCAAGGGTATGCTTCTGGCGCTCCGCTCCAACTTCCGGCAGATCACCAACGTGCTGCAGGAAGGCGTGGACGCTGATGGCGGCTACCTCGTCCCGGATGAGTACGACCACCGCCTGATCGATGTCCTCGATGAGGAGAACATCATGCGTCGCCTCGGCACCAAGATCACCACCTCCGGCGAGCACAAGATCAACATCGCCGCCACCAAGCCTGCGGCTGCGTGGATCGAGGAAGGCGGTGCGCTGGTTTTCAGCGATGCCACCTTCGGCCAGATCCTGCTGGATGCCCACAAGCTCCATGTCGCCATCAAGGTCACCGAGGAGCTGCTGTACGACAACGCCTTCAATCTGGAGAACTACATCCTGACCCAGTTCGGCAAGGCGCTGGCCAATGCCGAGGAGGATGCCTTCCTGAACGGCGACGGCACCGGCAAGCCCACCGGCCTCTTCCATGACACCCTCGGTGGTCAGGTGGAGGATACCGTGGCCAGCGTCAAGGCGGACGACATGATCAACCTCGTCTATGCCCTGAAGCGTCCCTACCGCAAGAAGGCCAGCTTCATCATCAACGATAAGAATCTGGCCGTGATCCGGAAGCTGAAGGACAACAACGGCGCGTACATCTGGCAGCCGTCCTATCAGGCCGGTGAGCCCGACCGCATCCTCGGCTATCCCGTGAACACCTCCGCCTTCGCTCCGGAGACCGCCATCGCCTTCGGCGACTACAGCTACTACAACATCGGCGACCGTGGCACCCGCTCCTTCGCCGAGCTGCGTGAGCTCTTCGCCGGGAACGGCATGATCGGCTATGTTGCCAAGGAACGCGTCAACGGCAGGCTGATCCTTCCGGAGGCCGTCCAGATTCTCAAGATCAGCGGCAACTGATCGTAGTTTCATCATGGGCACCGTCAGCAGTGGCGGTGCCCAATTCTTGGAGGTGACATCATGATCGTAACTGTGCAGGAAGCAAAGGAATACCTCCGCGTGGACTTCCCGGACGATGACATGCTAATCGAGCACTTCCTTGGCATCGCCCAGAAGCTCTGCATGAGCATTGCCCGGTACGAGGATGAAGGCACCTTCGTGGAGGAATGCGTGGAGGCCAAGATTGCTATCCTCTACGCCACCGGATACCTGTATGAACACCGGGAGGAGGCAGATCATCACGCGCTGACGATCACGCTGCGCTCGCTTCTCTTCGGTGCCCGGAAGGAGGCCTTCTGATGAAGATTGAGCTCCTGAACGTCCGGATCGAAATACAGAAAAGCACGGTCGTGACCGATGCAGTCGGCAACCATAAAAACGAGTGGATGCCCTACTACAGCTGCTTTGCCACCGTCAGCGCGGAGTCTCCCAAGGAGGACACTGCCGCTGGCACTGTGGTAGACAGCAGCAAGGTGGACTTCACCGTCCGGTACTGCCGGGATTCTGCTGCCGTCACATCCACCGGTTACCGCATCGTGTTCAAAAACGAAATGTACAACATCCTCGGTGTTGACCACATGAATTTCAAAAACAAGGCAGTTAAGTTCCTCTGCCAGAAAGTGAGTCGCTGATGTCCCGCAGCAGAGTTACCATCGACAGCCTCGCAGTTGCCGTCATGGAAGGATTGACCGAATACGCAGACCTCGCCACCGATGATATGAAGGTCGCTGTCCGGAAGGCCGGGAATACCGTCCGGAATGAGATCAAGGAGACTGCGCCTAAGAACACCGGCGCTTATGCCAAGAGCTGGTCGGTCAAGACCGAGCGCGAGACCAGCAGCTCTCTTCATCTCATCGTCCATTCCCGGAACCGATACCAGCTGGCGCACCTTCTGGAATTCGGCCATGCCAAGCGTGGCGGTGGCCGCGTCGCCGCACAGCCGCATATCGCACCTGCGGAGGAGAAAGGCGTGGGCGAGCTGGAGAAGTCCATCGAAAGGAGCCTGTCACATGGATGAGATTCTCACAATGCTGGCGGAGATTGGCTTGCCGTATGCGTACCACCATTTCGCAGAGGGCGAGTCGCCTGATCCGCCGTTCATCTGCTACCTGACACCCGGCAGCGACAACTTTGCCGCAGACGGCAAGGTCTACTACAAAATCGACGAGTATCACATCGAGCTATATACCGATGTGAAGTCTCCCATGCTGGAGACAGAACTGGAGGCCGTGCTGGATGCGCACGGTATTTTTTATGACAAAACCGAAGTATGGATCGAGAGCGAAAAGCTCTACGAAGTCCTGTACCAATTTGAAATGGAGGGTATGAACGATGCCTAAGAAGAACAAGGTCAAATTCAACATCTGCAACGTCCACTACGCGATCCTGACCGTCGCGGATGACGGGACGTTCTCCTACGGCACTCCGGTGCCCATGCC
>JBGUIY010000035.1:0-6989 GCA_045113475.1 Christensenellales bacterium
GGCTGCTACAGATTTTTGTGCTTCTGCAACAGCCCCATTTTGAATAAACAGAAAAGTATTACCCCAGAATCTCCATGGCCAGCTTGACAGTAAGCAGCGCCAGCACCGCCACCATGACGCCGCGGATGAAGCGGGCGCCCTTTGTCAGGGCCAGCCTGGCGCCCAGCCAGCCGCCCAGGGCGGAGCAGACCGTCGCCGGGATCGCCAGCGCGAAGAGGACGTTGCCCGCCGCGATCCGGGTCACGACGGAGGCAAGATTGCTGGCCAGATTCACGGGTTTGGCGGTGGCGGAGGCGGACACCAGATCCAGGCCCAGCAGATGGGTAAACAGCAGGATCAGGATCGTGCCGGCGCCCGGCCCGAAAAAACCGTCGTAAAAGCCCACGGCAAGGCCGATCAGCACGCAGACCGGGTACTTCCATCCGGCGGCAGGCTGAGCACTGGAGGTTTCCTTGCGTTCCAGCAGCACCAGCACGCCCGCGGCAGGGATCGCGAAGAGCATGAAGATCTGCATCACCCGGCTGCCCAGCGCCATGGCGGCGCGGGTGCCCAGCCACGACCCGGGCAGCGCCGCTGCCGCTGCGGCAAGGGACAGCCCGGCCTGCAGTTTCCCGCTCCTGAGATAGCGGACCGTCGCCGTCAGCGTGCCGAACATGGAAGAAAACTTGTTGTTGCCGGAGGCAAAATCATAGTCCAGCCCCGCCAGCGTGTAAGCCGGCAGTGAAATCAGCCCTCCGCCGCCGGCGATGGCATCCACCGCGGACGCGAGGAATACCAGGGGCAGCACGATCAGATACATGCTCACCGTGATCGGCATAGCAGTCATAGTCTCCTTAGAAAAACAATAGAGGTTCAGTCCCGTCCGCCTTTACCGGACGGAGCACACGTCAGCAAACTCACTTTTGTTCCTTCGTTTTCCAGGGCAGTTCCCCTTCGGGCGCCTTGAAATTATAGACCGGCTTCATGACCTCGATGATATCCACGGTATCGCGGATCACATCGATGATATCCGCCAGGGATTTGTAGGCCATGGGCGCTTCGTCCAGGGTCTGTTCGCTGATGGAGGTGGAATAGACGCCCGCCATGGAAGCGCGGTATGACTCCAGGTCGATGGCTTTCTTGGCCTTTGACCGGGACATGAGACGGCCCGCGCCGTGGGGAGCCGAACAGTTCCATTCCGGATTTCCCTTTCCGACCGCCAGCACCGATCCGTCGCGCATATTGATGGGGATCAGCACCTTCTCGCCGGCATGCGCCGCGATGGATCCCTTCCGGAGGATCATTTCATCAGTATCGATGTAGTTGTGGACGGTGTGGAACGATTCCAGCGCCGTCATGCCGGTGCGCTGAAGGATGATCTCCGCCATGAGCTCACGGCTCCTGCGCGCGAAGCGCTGGCAGATCTCGACGTCGTGGAGATAATCGTCCAGGTGAGTCCCGTACAGCCAGCAGATATCCTCAGGCAGGTACAGTCCCCGGGTCTCATACTCCTTTTTCAGCGTTTTCAGGGCCTCCTGGATCTCGGAACCGCGTCCCTGTTCCTTGTAGGTGCGGATGATCTCGTCGTACTGCCGCGAATAATCCTCTTTTCCCTTATGCAGGTCGATGGCCAAGCGCTGATAGTATTCCGCCACCTGCTTGCCCAGGTTCCGGCTTCCGGAATGGACGATGAGATAGCAGGTGCCGTCTGCCGCCCGGTCAACCTCGATGAAGTGGTTTCCGCCGCCCAGGGTGCCCAGGGAGCATTCCAGCCTCCCGATACAGTGCAGCTTGGGGAAACAGCGCAGCCCGGTCAGGTCGAAGCGCTCGATCTGCTCCTCCCAGGTGTTCATGCCGGAGGGAATGTAATGGCACGCCTCGTCGATGGCCGGAAAGTCCAGATCGCGCTCCTTCAGCTTCACCGTATACATGCCGCATCCGATGTCGACGCCGACGATGTTCGGGCACGCCTTATCCCGGACGGTCATCGTCGTTCCGACGGTGCAGCCTTTTCCCGAGTGAACGTCGGGCATGATGCGCACCTTGCATCCCTCGGTCAGTTCATAATCGCACATCCGGCGGATCTGCGCGATCGCTTCATCCTCGATGATCGTCGCGTAGCAGATGGCCGTCGCGATTTTTCCTTCGATCTGCAGCATGATGTTTCCTCCTCCCTTGCAGCGGTGTACGGAAGTCTTCGCCTTTTTCCTGCCGGATCAGCCGTTTCTCCCGTTTGCAAGGCTATCATAACACAGAAAAGGGAAATCATCACGGAAAAAAAGTCGCGAACAGGACTTTTTCTGCATTTTTTGTATGATCATGGCCTCATCCAAAGCCTGAAGGGGCGGACCGCCCGGTCCGCCCCAAACCCGATGCGATTGCACCGGTGCAAAATACTCAGTGATACATAATCGCTGTTTCAGGTCTGATCAGTCGAACAGCACCGCTCCCGTCTCCTGCAGGCAGCGCTGTATTTCGGCGGCGTCCACCCGGCGCGGAGGAACGCCCTTTTCAGCGCTCAGGGCAGCGGCGACGCCGGCCGCCTGTCCCGTCGCGAAGCATATGAACATGACCCGGTAGCTGGCATGGGCGCGGTGAGTGCCGGAAATGCAGCGGCCGCAGGTCAGCAGGCCCTCAACGCCTTGGGGCAGCAGCGCCCCGTAAGGAATATCATAGGGTATGGCGGGCTGCGAATGGCCTTCCGCCTGCCCGCCGCCGCTGGGATTGTGGATATCGATCAGGAACCAGGCCCGGTGAACGACCACGTTGTCATACCGTCCGCCGGTTTCGACATCGTGATCGGTGACGGTCTGGTCGCCGATGATCCGCCGCGTTTCACGCACGCCCAACGTACTGCCGGACGATTTCAGCCGGCAGTTTTCATAGCCGGGGATATAAGTCTTCAGGAAGCTCACGATCCGGTCGACCTGGGACCTTAGCTCCAGCTCGGCCTTCAGGACGCCCTCCGCGTCCAGCGTGTCGTACCCGTTCGCCTGGGTGGCGTTCACGCTCCGTTCCCCCGGGCAGGCGGTCCTGTGCAGCCGGACGATGGACACGTTTGCGGGGAGGATGCCCTCTTTTTCTTTCCGGATGCAGAAGTCGGCGTACCGGGTTCCGTCCGGCAGTCTGACGGGATCGGTGCCGCCCCAGCAGGTGATGGCCCTGCTTTCGTCCACATGGTCAATGGTGAATTCCATGGTGCACGGCTGGCAGCGGCCGTCCGCTTCGCGCCCGATCCAGGCCCGCGCCCCGGCGCGGACGGATACGAAACCGTCCCCCGTGGCGTCGACGACCGCTTTGGCCCCCAGCGTTTTGATGCCGTCCTGCGCGCCGACGGCAAGCCCGGCGACCCTGCCGCCTTCTTTTACCACGTCGACCACCGGCGTCTGCAGATAAACCTGAACGCCGGCTTCCGCCGCAAACCTGAGCAGCGCCGTTTTGGCTTCCTCCGGGTCGATGCTGCGCTCCAGGCCGTTCCGGGAGGTGGCCTGCTGACGGCACAGCAGCCCCATCAGCTCGTCGGCGATGGTCCCTTCGGCGGTCGAACCGAGGACTGGATTGACATGGCCGGAGGTCAGCATGCCGCCCAGGATGCCGTAGCGCTCGATCAGCGCCACCGAAACGCCCCGGCGCGCGGCCGCCACGGCGGCGGCAACGCCCGCAGGCCCGCCGCCCGCCACAATGACATCGTAATTGTCCGAAAACATGCTTTCCCTCCCTGCCGGATCCGCTCAGTGCAGCGCCCTCAGCTCCGCCATGACCGGATTCTCATTGGAAAAATAGTCCGATACCCGGAGATACTCAGCATACAGCCTGTCATAAAGCTGTTTTTTCGCCGGATCCGGCCGGTATACGGCTGTCCTCGCCGGCCGGATACCGGAAACGAGCTCCGTCCAGCGCGCGTACCCGTCCGCTTCGGCGATATACGCGGCGATAGCCGAACCCAGAGCGGCGGCCTGCGGGCAGTCCAGCACTTCGACGGGCCTCTGCAGCACGTCGGCATAGATCTGCATCAGCGCGGGGTTCTTCCGGGATATCCCGCCGTTCGCCAGGATCCCCGTCACCGGGATACCCTGTCCGGCGAGCCCGTCCACGATGCGCCTCGCGCCGAAGGCCGCTGCCTCCATCATGGCGCGGTAGATCTGCTCAGGCTTCGTATCCAGGGTGACGCCCAGGATGAGCCCGCTCAGGTCCGGACGGTTCAGGGGCGACTTGTTGCCGTTCATCCAGTCCAGCGCCAGGGGACGGCTTGCGCTCTCCGGCAGCCTCCGGATACATTCGCACAGCCAGGAATGGGCGTCCATGCCGTGCCGTCCGGCTTCATCCAGATACGATCCCGGGAGCGCGTTCTCCACGTACCAGGCAAAGGCGTCGCCCGTTGAAGCCTGTCCCGCCGCGATGCCTGTAAACCCGGGCACCATGCTGTCCCGCACGGCCGCGCATACGCCGCGGACAGGCCCTTCGCTCCCTGAAAGCATGAAAAATCCTGTGGAGGTGCCGCAGGTCAGAACCAGCTGCCCCGCTTCCGCCACCCCCGCGCCCACCAGGCCGGCGTAGCCGTCCATCTGCGAAAAGGTGACGGTGACCGTGTCATTCAGGCCGAGCCACTCCGCAGCCGCTTCTGACACCCTGCCCGCAGGCTGCCCCGGGCAGCCCGTCGACATTCCATCCGCCTTCCAGGGCATCGTTTTCCCGGGGAGGCCGGCCAAACGGCCGTCGATCTCCCTGAAAAACGCCTCGCCGGGGAAACCGGTCCCCTGCCGGTACAGGTTCTTGCAGGCCAGCGTCGTCCTGCTGAGCGCCGGTCTGCCCGTCAGGAGGCTGGTCAGCCAGTCCCCCATTTCCATAAAAGCAAATGCCGCGCCGTAAATATCCGGCATGTTCAGAGCAATATGTGCCGCCTTCGAAACCAGCGCCTCCGCGCCGATGCTCCCGCCAAACCGGTCCAGCCAGGCAGGATCCGTCCTGCGGAGCGCCTCCGTCAGCATGGCCGCTTCCGCGGCCGCCCGATGATCCTTCCACATAACCGCGTACGCTCCGGGATGGTTCCGGAACGGCGCAAGCGAACACAGGGGCGTCAGATCCTCCGTCACGGGGACGACGGTGCTGGCGGTGGAATCCAGGCCGATGGCAGCCACCGCAGCGTCTTTTACCCCGGGCGACCCCAGCAGGGCCATCACGACCTCGTACAGCGCCTCCCTGAAATCAGAGGGATCCTGCAGCACATATCCCTCCGGTACGGCGGTACCGTCAGGAAAGGCGCTGAGAATGCCGTGCCGGTACGGCCATTCCGCTTCGGCGAGGACCGCGCCGTCCCCGGGATCCATCAGGACGCCGCGGCAGCTCAGCGAACCGAAATCCAGGCCAATGACGCCTTTCCTCATCGCCTACTCCTTCAGCAGATCGTAATAAGCGGTCCCGAGGCTGTAGAAGCCGCCCTGCGGCTTGGCGTTGGTATTGCAGATCAGTTCCCGACCCCAGAAGCTGCAGCTTTCCAGCTCTTCGGGCCCCATGGCGGTCTCGTGCAGATCAGCCTTCGCGATCAGGCATTTTTTGTCCAGGTCGAAGATGCGGATGCCGTCCGGCCGCTCCTCATCCCCCGCGCCGAAGGTATAGAACAGCTTGTTCCCGGCGATCATGCCGCCCTGCGTGAAGGGGATGTCGAAGGGCGCGGTGAACTGGTCCACGATGTCCTGCGGGCCGAACACGACCATGCCGCCGGCGAGCGGATCAGGCAGCGGGAAACGGGTGACGATGTATTCGTTGACAGGATAATACTCCTTATACGCGGGCGTCGTGCGGTACCTGGCGGAAAACATGTAGACGGCTTTTTTCTGATTGTCCACGAACCAGGCGGGGCATCCCCAGCAGGGTTTTATGAAGGTGCCGCCCTCCATGGGCCCGTCTTTGTAGCTGATGGTCTGGATCCACTCGCTCCGCCCGCCGGCCACTGTTCCGTTTTCGTCATATTCAAGCTGAATGTCTTCCACCGCGCAGCGGTAATAATAACCGTCCCCGTCAGCCCCGATCCCATTTCCGATGGTCACATACAAAAGCGGCAGCGGATTGCCGCTGCGGTGCACGTCGCTGAACATGCACTGGTTGGCATGGTTGGTGTATTCATTTGCCGGATCGCCTGCGTTGGCGGAGCCCAGCGGGAAGTACGCCAGCGGGCGCGCGTCGCCGCTTCTGAGGTCGAACACCGCGCACTGGCCGGTATGAAAAAGCTGGAAAGCCAGATCATTCCAGATCGCCATGCCCTGGGCGGATCCCAGGGGCTTATCGAATCGCATGTGCAGGCGCAGCGCGCCGCTGCTCATCTGTTTCGTCATGCCTGTCCTCCACTGACCTCAAGTACCTTGTCCCTGACCGCCTCCGCCAGGCGCCGGTGGCTCGCGGCATCCAGGTGCACGCCGTCGTTCGGATCGGGGCGGGTAAAGTCCTGCGCGTTCAGGAAATGGCAGCCGTATTTCTCCGCGACCGCCCGGTATACCTGCGGGAACTGGCGGCTCAGCCTTTCGCCGTATTCCCCGAAGAACTGCGGATAAACCTCCGTCCGCGCGTCCGGCGCGGAAGAGGTGATGAACGGCGGGGCGATCAGCAGGATCTCCGGAGCCCGCTTCTCCCCCGGCCCGTACTCAGGATGCGCCTGGATCAGTTCCACCATCCGGGCGATCCCGACCCCCATCTGGTCCTCCGGGAGCGGCTCGGGCTGGTGCAGGTCGTTGGTGCCCAGCATCAGGATGACCAAGTCCAGCGGATAGTGGGTTTTGACGCATCCCTCCAGCATATGCATGCCGTTTTTGAACGGCAGCTCCGGATTAGCCGTGTAGATGGTCGTGCGGCCGCCGAGGCCTTCCTCCTCCACCGCGTAACCGGGCCCCAGCAGCTTCTCCAGGACGCAAGGCCAGCGGACGTCCCGGCCGTACCGCCGGTGCGGTTCGCTGATATTGTGCTTTGCCACGGTGCCCCAGGTGTTGGAATCGCCGTAGCACATGATCTCATAGACA
>JBGUIY010000036.1:0-5035 GCA_045113475.1 Christensenellales bacterium
CAGCAGCAGCTTGAGGATATAATACCCGTCCATGGCTTCGGGGATGTCGATCTCATAATCAAGGATATCCCTATACCGCGTCTTCTGGATGTTCAGGTATCCGACGATATGCTTCTTTTCCTGACCGATGGGGATCCAGTCCGCGCCGGAGGAAAGGCTGATGCGGAAAAAATCGCTGAGCGCGCGGGTGAGCTGGATGACCTCGCCCTGCTCCCCCGCCTCCGCCTTCCATACGATCGCGTCCAGAGTATTGTACAGGAAATGCGGATTGATCTGCGCCTGCAGGGTGCGCAGCTCCGCTTTCTTCAGGTTCCGCTCGTCCCGGATGCGCTGCTGCATCATTGTGTCCAGGTTGTCGGCCATGATATTCACCTGGCCGGTCAGGTTCCACAGCTCCTGCACGTTGGTCACGGGCAGGCGGGCGCTCATATCGCCTTCCGCCAGCCGGGCCGTGACGCTCTCCAGCTTGGCGATCGGCTCACGCACGAACTGCGCGGCGGAGCGCGTCATGCCCCTGGTCAGGAGCAGCGTGAACAGCACCAGCAGGATCTCCGCCGCCGCAGTCACCACGACGATCTGGCTCAGACGCCTGCTCATGGCCGAGGCCGAGTTGATCTCTCCGGTGATGTAGTCATTGAGCATGCTCACCACCAGCTCCGCCACGTCGCGGACCTCGCTCAGGATCATCTCGTTGACGGTCACCTTCTCGCCCACGGCGATGTTGTCCCGGATCTGGTTCACGTACTGCGTCAGAGTGTCCATCGTGCGTCCGGCGATGATCAGCTCCAGTCGGTCGTTCTCCCCGGTTTCCAGGGTGATGCTTTCGATCGTTTTATCCACCCGGTCTATGAGTTCGTACGTCCGGCTTTCCGCCAGCGTTTCCCGGCCGGAGACCACCCGCCACACAGCGCCGGGAATCTCCTCGGAAAGGATGGGCTTCAGGGCGGCGATGGTGCCCATCCGCTCCATGGACCCGGCATAGCGCCCCGCAAACACCAGCATCAGCGTCAGGCTGATGACCACCGGCACCATCAGCAGCAGCATGATGCGCCAGCTCATGCTCCTGATCCGGCTGACGATGCTCTGATGCCATTTTAGCTTGGCCATAATCAGTACCCTCTGGGCGGCAGGCCGGTCAGGTCGTCATAGTCGCTGAAGGTGCGCTCCACGGGGTGGATCACCCTGTCGACGCTCTTGCCAGACCGCACTGCCAGGGCCGTTTCCATGAGCAGGGAGCCCAGCATGGGCGTGCATTCCACGATGCAGTTGATTTTTCCCTCTTTGAGGATGTCGATGGCTTCCTGTCCGCCGTCGATGGATATGATGATCATGTCCCGGCCGGGCCGGAAACCCGCCTGCTCGATCTCGGGCAGCGCACCCACCGTCATCTCGTCGTTGTGGCTGAAGATCACGTCGATCTGGTCCCCGTACCGCTCCAGCAGGTAACGCATGCATTCAGCGCCGCGGCTGCGCAGGAAATCGCCGTTGACGCTCTCCAGGATTTCCATGCGGCTGTCTCCGTCGATGGTGTCCATGAACCCTTCATGCCGCTGCTTCATCGGGGTCGAGTTTTCCGTGCCCGTGATCTCCACGATGCGCAGCTTGTCCAGTTTGAGATCGTCCGCCTTTTTCAGCAGATATTCCGCGGCCATCACGCCTTCACGGTAGAAATCCGCGCCGATCTGGGCGATATACAGATCCTGATCTTCCGCCTTAATCGTCCTGTCCACCAGGATCACCGGGATCCCCGCCTTCCTGGCTTCCGTCAGCACATTATCCCAGCCCTCTTCCACGATCGGCGAAAAGGCGATCGCGTCCACGCGGTAGGCGATGAACCTGCGGATGGCGTTGATCTGGTTTTCCTGTTTCTGGTTGGCGTTGTCCATCATCAGGCTGATGCCGTATTTTTTCGCCTGCTCCTCGATATCCTTCGTGTTGCCGATCCTGAAGGAGCTCTCGCTGCCCAGCTGGCTGAAGCCCAGCACCAGGGCGGGCTCCGGAGGCTGCTGTTTCACTTGACAGCCCGCCAGCAGCGCGCAGCACAGGGCCAGACACGCCAGAATACAAAGCTTATGCTTCATGAAAACCTCCTGCACCGGCCGGCTGAAACACCCGGCCGGATGTGCTTTGCGGGATGAATAAAATGCAGGTTCGTCAGCCGGGCGTTTCGTCAAGGCGCAGGACATATTCGCCCCGTTCGTTTTTCCTGTATCCGACCTTTTCCATATAGGCCGCGTGTTCCGGCGCGTTCTTCCTGAAAACGAGCGTCTTGCAGCCTTTTCCCTTCAGCTGTCCGTAAAGGAAGCGCCCGACAGAGGTGTCGCGATAGACGGGCGTCGCGTAATCCAGCAGGATCTCTGCCTCGCAGTCATTGATCTTCCTCCCGATGAACAGTCCGGCCGGGTGGCTGTCGCAGCAGACAAGGTACACGATATCCGCGTCGAGGCCCTCAGCCGAGAAATCCGGAAACCACTTGCGGATCTCAGACAGATTCTCTTCAATGAAAAACGACAGATAGCCGTCCCGCAGATCCACAGGGATCAGCTTGTAATGCTTCTCCCCCTTCATCAAACGGAAGAGATGGTACACGTTGATGGCGACCAGGCACAGGTTCATCAGCGCCGTGGGATAAGAGCCGATCACCAGCGCGTAGCACATGAATATGACGCTCCCGACCGTGTTGACGATACGCAGCCTGACGACGGACGTCATCAGCATGGAAACGACGACCAGCGCGGAACCGAGATAACCGATAAGCTCAATAATCATTTTTCCGTCCATACCGGTGCTCCTTTCATGTTGCCTGAAGGCCGTCGGCAGAATCCAGCGGCCCGCGACCTGTCACGGTATACAGCAGGCCACTTTCGCCGCGCTCGGAACGGTAGAGGCATACCTCCTTCACCGTCATGTCAGCGGCCGGCACCCCGAACCGGGAAAGATCCACGCCTGAGGGCACTTTGGGCTTCCGGGCCAGCGTGATATGCGGGCAGAAGCCTTTGCGGTCGAAGGGGATCGCGGCATCCGTCAGCACCTGCCGCACCTGCTCCGCCAGGCAGTTCAGCGCTTCGGAAGGCGCTGTTCCCGCCCACAGCACGTCCGCCCCGGGAAACAGCCCCACGTGCGACAGCGCGATGGAAAACGGCTGCCGCACCGCAGGCAGGAGCGCCGTCACTTTTTCCGTCTCCGGCCACTCCCCGATAAAAGCCAGGGTCATATGCAGGTTGGAAGGCTCCAGATACCGCCCGCCCACGCCGGCGGCACGGAGGCGCTCCTGCAGTTCAGCCAGCGCCTCTCGGAACGCCGGCGACGGCTCCAGAGCGATAAACAGGCGCATCAGAGCTCACCTCCCGCAGCGGCTTCCGCGCAAACCTCGATCCTGTCCGGTTCCACGCGGCAGGGCAGGAATATCACCCTGACACCCCTGCGTTTTGCTTCCTCCAGGGCCTCGCCGAACGCCGGATGCGTCTGCACGTTGGCCCTTACTTCTTTTACGCCGTCCATCTGGATGACAAACGCGAGGCTCGCATGATAGCCCTCTCCCGCGGCCCGGATCAGCTCCCGGATGTGCCTGACGCCCCGCTCGGTCGGCGCGTCAGGGAAATAGCCGGTCCCATCCACCTCCAGGGTACATCCCTTGACCTCCATCAGGTATTTTTCGCCGCCCCGTTCCATATAGAAGTCGATCCGGGATGCACCGTAACGGTATTCGGGTACGATCCTGTCGAAGCCCTGGGCAGCGAGCCATTCGCCTGCCAGACGGTTGGGAGCCTGGCTGTCGATGTTGAACAGGACGCCGGTGGACTTGCGGACGGCGATCAGGTCAAAACGGGTCTTTCTTCCGGCGCCCGCAGGCCCTGCCAGCCATACCTCAGCACCGGGGATCAGCAGTTCACGGCACCGGCCGGTATTCTTGACGTGCACGGTTTCTTCCGCGCCGTCCAGCATGACCCGGGCGATGAACCGGTTCGGGCGGTCGAGGAATACTGCTTTAGCGACATTGCTGTACTTCATCCTGATGTTTTTCTCCGCGCACTGTTTTGCTCCACCGGCTGAAGGAAACGGCTGCCGGTTCATCATACATCAGATCATTTCCGTTTGCAAGTCATCCCCGCGGCGCGTCAGCCGTCCAGGAAAGACAGCTGCCTGTATTTTTCCGGCAGGCGGCCCATATAGTCAAAGCAATCCTCCGGCCGGTACATGATGCCGTGATCGCGGCAGAAATCCGTAAACAGGCCCATCAGCTGCCTGCTGTCGGGGCTGGGCACCTCATAAGCGTTGCCGTAGGTCCGGATATACCTCTCCTTCAGCCCCGGGAAATGCCGGTCCAGCGCAGCGTAATAGTATTCCCTGTCGCCCTCCCGGAGCGTGAGCCCCATGCCGAAGCAGATGATCCCTTTCACCCGCACCCGCGCACAGGCCTCCAGGATCAGCCGGATATTCTCCGGCGTATCGTTGATGAAGGGCAGGACCGGCGTCAGCCAGACGACGGTGGGGATCCCCCTTTTCCGCATCTCCTCAAGCACTTCGATGCGACGCTTCGTATTGCATACGTTCGGCTCAATGATGTCGCACAGCCGGTCGTCGTACGTGGTCAGCGTCATCTGCACGACGCACTTTGTACTTTGGTTGATTGCTTCCAGAAGATCGATGTCCCGCAGGATCCGGTCGGATTTCGTCTGGACCGCAGCGCCGAATCCGTGTCGGTATATGATCTCCAGGCACCGGCGGGTCAGTCCCAATTTCTCCTCGCAGTGCATATAGGGATCTGACATGGAGCCCGTGCCGATCATCCCCTTCTGCCGCTTGGAGGCCAGCGCCTGCTCCAGCAGCTCGGGCGCGTTGCGCTTGACTTCGATATCCTCAAACGGATGTTTGAACTGATAGCATGTGCTCCGGCTGTCGCAGTAGATACAGCCGTGGGTGCATCCCCGGTAAATATTCATCCCGAAACGGCCTTTTCCACCGGTCAGGATCCCCTTGGCGTCAACAAAATGCATCCGTTTTCCCCCAGCTGTCGGTGCGGTCTTATACCGCT
>JBGUIY010000037.1:0-9558 GCA_045113475.1 Christensenellales bacterium
ATCGGTGATGCCCGCTTCGTGGGCGTAACTGAGCATGATCTCGAAGGGCAGGCACTTTGCGCTGTCGTGCAGCAGGGCTGCAAGCGCCGCTTCGATGGGGTTGATATGGTGTATCAGGGAATACTCGACAGCCTGCCTGCGGACGCCCAGTGTATGCTGCCAGCGCTTCTGGTTCATCATTTTTTCCGCGTTCAGGATGCTTGTATTCAGGTAAAGCCAGTGCTCTGCGATATAGGCGGCTACCTTGTCTGTGATCTCCGGCGGATTTTCATACCGGCTGAGCGCTTCCTGAACGTGCCTGGACGCGCCGGGCGCTTCGGGGATATCCATCACACGGACACGCGCGCCTGCGGCACGGAGGCTGTCCAGGTAGGGTGCTGTTTCGATACCGCTGCGCGGGAAAACAAGGATATCACAGAGACGGAACAAGTCCTCGGAGCGCTTCCAGTGGGGCAGGGACGGGAGTTTGTCAGCGCCGATGATCAGGGTCAGGCTGTCGTTGCGATACTGCTGTTTTTTCAGCCGTTCCACGGTCGTGATGGTCGGCGTCCATTCGGAACGCCGGGTTTCAAGCTCGGAAACAACGAAGCGGGGCTCGGGGCCGAAACACATGCGGCACATATTGAGGCGGTCGGACGCGGAAGCAACGATACTGCGTTCCTTCGGACTGGCGACAGCGGCGGGGATCACCGCTACCTGATCCAAAGCGGCTGACCTGAGCGCGGCTTCCGCCACGGCCAGATGCCCCTTGTGAGGAGGATCGAAACATCCTCCGAAAATACCCACCTGCATGGGCCTCACATCCCTTCCTGATAACAGTATACCGAATTTTTCGAAGCTTTACAAGCGGATTATTGAAAAAACGGCGAATAACGTTTATAATACCACTGTTTCCGGCTGAGATCCCGGGTACGGCGATCCAATGAAGAAATGCCGCTAAAGCGTCGCAGGAACAGGGGATGGAGCCGGAGATACGCCGATCGATCATCTGATTATGGGGATATAAACATGCGAAGCATCGTCACATCCGGTATCGTTTTCCTTCTGCTGCTGTGCGGCTGTGCCCGCGCCCAGGACGTCCTGACGCTGAGCGCGAACGAGCTGACCGCAGGGGAGGAATTGACCATAGAAGCGCTGGACGCCGCGGAAAAACGTTCATTCACGCTGTTCAGGGACGGAGAGCAGGTCAATACCGGCGCCGTGACCGAAGCAAGGCACGCCGCGATGATCCCGCAGGTGCCGGGACAGTATGTGCTGTCTATGCAGCCGGAAGGCGGGCAGCCCGTTACAGCCGCCTTTACGGTATATGATCGGCTGTCAGTGAACCTGCGGGTAAACCTTTCATCGGTGAAAGTCGGCGAACCGGTTATGCTGACGGCTGAGGCTGTCGGCGGCACAGAAAAGAAGGAATACGAATACTCCGTGTGGCGGGGGACGGAACGGATCGCCAGGGAAACCGGCACGGAAAACAGCTATGTATATATTCCGCTGGCGGAGGGCAGCCTGACGTTCTCCGTGGAGGTCACGGACGGACTGGGCGGAAAGGTCTCCGCCGTGGCAGACCCGGTCATGGTGCAGGGTCCGGCCGGCATGACGGTGAGCGGCGACCTGAGCCCGATGTTCGTGCAGGGCGGGATCCGCGGCCTGAAGGTGGAATCCCCGGGCCCGTGGAGCGCCCGTACCGAGCAGGGATTCGTGACGCTTCTGAACACCTGCGGGGACAGCGGGGACAGGCTGTATTACGCGATGGACGCATCCGGCATCGGCGAGCGTTCTGCAGTGGTCAATATCGAGAGCTTAGGCCTCTCCCGACGCGTGACGCTGCGCCAGTCGGCCGAATATGCCGAGGAGACGGAGGTCATGCTCTTCAGTTCCGCCAGCGACTGGGTGAAGGCGGAAGGAAAGACGGCGCTGTCCTATCTCTTCACGGCGGAAGAAAACGACTGTACGGTCGGGATAGAGGCCGGCGGAAGCTGGCATGCGGAAACAGACGTTGATTTTGTGCACGTACAGCAGCAGGACGGAGATCAGCTGATCCTTCGGATCGAGGAAAATGCCACAGGCGCACACCGTACGGCAAACGTCTATGTCCACAGCGGGAACGCGACGGCGGCGATCGCCGTGAGCCAGACCCGCAGGGAAAAGGGCGCTTCCGTGCAGGAGGTCGTCATGAACCGCGACCGGGGCCTCGCCTATCAGGATGAAATAGGGCTTCGGATTGCAACGGATGCGACTGCTCAATCTGTGTCCGTCAGGATCGACCAGGCGGAACCGCTTGTATACGACCTCAGCAGCGCAGAGCGCACGGAGAACGGCCTGGTCTGGCATATCAGCGTGCCGCTGACCGGAGCAGGCGCGCAGTCCTGGCTCATCTCCGCGATGAATGAATCCGGCAGCGGCAGCAAGGCGCTGGCAACTGTCAGCGTCGAGGGGGAAGCGCCCGCGTTCAGGGACGCGCCGGAAACCAGCGCCGACGGCAGTCAGGTTTGCGTATACGTGACCCAGAACGCTGAAAAGATCGAGGCGCTGGACGCGGAGAACAAGGTACTCCGGACATACACCGTCAGGGATGCCCGGATCGACCGCACCGCGGACGAATCCGGCCGGTACGCGCAGTGGACGCTGCCGGTCAGCGGCGGGCTTCCCGCCGCGCTGAAGACCGGCGATGCCGTTATCGGACTGACGCGGCCGGAAATCACGGCTGAGGAAAACCGCACGGATGCAAAGGCGCCTTCATTCACGCTGTACAGCCAGATGGACGGGACGTGGAAGAACAAGTCCTACCGGAAGAGCAACCTGGAAAAGTCCGGCTGCGCCATTTTTGCCCTGAGCCATGCGCTGCAGCTGATGGGACACCATGAACCTGAAAGCCTGCCGGAGCAGCTGGCGGTGACTTACGCTTTCTGCCTGGTGGACGGCGGCACCCTGAATTCGACCCTGATCGGCAACGCCGGAAAAGCCTTTGGCTATAAAACGCGATTCAAGCTCTACAACGATAAAAAAGAGATCACCAAAAGGCTCTCGAAGGGGGCTCTGTTCTCCTTCGGGATCGTAGACGGGCATATCGCGCTGATCGACCGGATGAGCAAAGACGGGAACATGTGTCATATCATCGATTCCGCCCCCAGCGCGACGTTTTCGCGCATCACGGGGGAGACACCGTATCTGTACAATGAAAAGAGCGGCAGGTATGTGCCGCTCAGTTCACCCGCGGAGATCCCGGGCGTCAGGTATTATGTGGATACGGAAGGCTATGACGGGGCCGAATACTGGCTGCCCCTGAAATACGTGGCGGAGCGCGGTGTGCGCCTGATCCAGAAGAAATGACGCTGCCGGTCAGAGTTTGCCGCCCTTGGGCGTCTTCCCGCCGAGCTTCACGTTATTGAGTATATTGGAACGGAAAGCGTACTGATTTTCATCCTTTTCCCGCTGGGCCTGCATGGCGCAGTCGACCATCCGGTCGATGAGCGCCGCGTAGGTCACGCTTTTTTTGGTCCAGAGATAATATGCCAGGGAGCCGGGGATGGTGTTGATCTCCGTGATATAGATCTCTCCGGATCCGCGGTCGATCATGAAATCGATTCGTACGACGCCCTTGCAGTCCAGGGCATTGAAGATGGATGTCGCCAGGGAGCGGATCTGGCTGCTCAGCTCCTCTCCGATATCGGGCTCCAGCACGCGGCCCATGGAGGCCATGCCCTTTGCGGAACTGCTGCCGCGCAGGTATTTTTCCTCAAAGCCCAGGGTACCGCTGTCTGTAAGGGGCATTTCGAGTACGGAGGTCTCGGTTTCACCGTCGTAACCCAGCACAGAGCAGTTGATTTCGACGGGCTTGTCCAGCCCCTGCTCCACCAATACCCGGCGGTCGTAGCTGAAAGCCAGCTCCAGCGCGTTTTTCAGGGCGTCGCGGTCGTCGGCGCGGCTCACACCGATGGAGGAGCCCAGGCAGGCGGGCTTGACGAATACGGGGTAGGGAAGGGAACCTTCGATTTCGGTGATCATGGCGTCGGCGTCCGTTTTCCAGCGCCTGCGCAGGCAGTCGACGCCCTTGAGCACCGGGAAGCCCATGCCCCGGAAAAAGTGCTTCATGAGGATCTTGTCCATGCCGATGGCGGAGCCTGCGATTCCCGGGGAAGTATAGGGGATATTGGCCAGCTCCAGCAGGCCCTGGATCGAACCGTCCTCGCCGTGCAGGCCGTGGAAAACGGGAATGAAGCAGTCGATCCTTGTCACGACTTCCTCACGGATGCCGCGCAGCAGGCCTTTTCCCTGCTCATAATGGATCAGCGCGCCGGAACCAGCGGTCAGGTCCAGGGACACGCGCTTGAGCCCGGCCTTGTATGGATCGAAATCCGTATACAACTTCATATCCGTCAGGCGGTCACCCACGTACCACTCGCCCTGCTGGGTGATGTATATGGGGGTCACGTCGTATTTGCTGCGGTCGACCGCGTTGATGAGCTGAAGCGCGGAAATGATGGAGACCTCGTGCTCACAGCTCCTGCTGCCATACAGAACGCCCAAATGCAGTTTATCCATCGTTTATGCTCCTTCCGAATATGAATCCGGCAGATCGTTTTCATACATGACCGTATCGCCGGACGCGGTGAGTGTCTTGAGTGCCGCCACAGCTTCGTCCAGCGAGCTGAAGGTGTCGATGTTCGCCGGATCGAAACCTTTTGCTTTCAGGCCTTCGGCGATCGGCGCGGTATGGTTCCTGCCGATGAGGAAGGCGATGTCCACGCAGTCCGCCATGTATTCGCCGAATTCGCGGTTGAACTGCGCTTCCTCCGCGCCCAGCTCCACCATCCCGGGGGTCACGATGATCCGGCGGGGCGGGAACATCCGCAGCACGTCCAGGGAAGCCCTGGAGGATACCGGATTGGTGTTGTAGGCGTCGTCGATCACTGTCACGCCGCCGGCATTGGAGACGATCTGCATGCGGTGCTCCACGGGCTTGAGGCCGGCCACGGCGGCCTGGATCTGCCGGTCGGTGACGCCGAGACGCGAAGCCAAGGCGGCGGAAAGGACGATGTTGGCGATATTGTGCCGCCCCAGCAGCGGGGTGGTGCATGCGAACGGCTCATGACCCTTCAGATGCAGGATGAAACTGGAACCGGTGCCGCTGACTGAAATATCGCTGGCCCAGGCGTCCGTATCCTCGTTCCCGGTGAGCAGCTTCGGCTTTTTCGTATCCCCGTACAGCTGGCTCACAATGGCGTTATCCGCCGCGAATACGGCCAGGCCGTCCTCAGGCAATGCGCGGATCAGGTCATATTTGGTATTTTTAATATTCTCCAGGGTATGGAAAGTATCCAGATGCTGGGGGCCGACGCTGGTGAGCACGCCGACGGTCGGATGCACCAGGCGGCACAGTTCATGGATATCGTGGCGGTGGCGCGCGCCCATTTCGGCGATGAACACCTGATGGGCCGGCGTCAGGCGCGAGCGGATGATGCCGGTGACGCCCATGGGCGTGTTGAAACTGGCAGGGGTCGCCAGCACGTTGTACTTCTGGCTGAGCATTTCCGCGAGGATGAATTTGGTGCTGGTTTTGCCGTAGCTGCCGGTGATGCCGATGCGGATCAGGCGGTCGCTGGCAAGCAGCTTCCTGCGCGCGTCACGGAAATAAAGCTCGTAGATCAGCTTTTCCACCGGCAGCGCCAGGAGCGCGGCCAGTGTCACCCAAAGCGGCAGGAAAAGGGGAATCAGACTGTAGACGGTATTCTTTATGCGGGAAGTGTCCGGGTCGGGACGGAAAACGGCCCACATGAGGGCTCCGGCGCCCAACAGGATGAGCGCCAGACAAACGATCAGGCGTTTCACGCGGGCGGTGGCACGGAAAGGCTTCTTTTCCCTGGCGCTGCTCAGGGTGTTTTTACGCAGGATCAGCGCCGCTGCGGCCAGAACAATGGCTGTGATGATCTGGAGCGCGGCATAGCCGGCATTGCCGGAAGAAACGGGCAGCAGCGACGAAAGCAGCAGCACATGAAAACTGACTGCGCCGTAGCAGAGCCCCGGCAGGACGGCCTTGTCAGCCTGGCGGTTCAGCGTTTTGAAAAACCCGTGAAACTGATAGCTTTCCAGCTGGAAATAGTGCAGCAGCCGTCTGGAAAGCAGCAGCGAACCGAGGCAGACGCAAAGGACCGGCAATATCTGTAAAGAACGCATGATGTTCCTTTCAATTCAGGAATTCACGAATGAGCGCGCAGAAACGCGGCCATTCTTCCAGATAGGCGAAGTGGGTGCGGCCTTCAAAAACGACAAGGCCGGCGTCGGGGATCTCCTTTTCCATTTTCTGGCCCATCCACAGGGGCGTAGACGTATCGTTGGAACCGAAAACCAGCAGGGTCTCCGCTTTGATTTGCGGAAGCAGGGGGGAAAGGTCTTCACTGACGATTTTTGAAAAGGTTGCGCGCATCTCGGGGGAGAGGGCGGCGTAATCGGCCGAGCCGTATTTCTGGACCAGCTTTTCCCGCAGATCATCCGCCGTTTTCTGCAATCCCGGCAGCCTGCCGATGAATTGCGCGAGCTGTTTGCCGCGCTGGTAGGCGGCGCTCTTTTTCTTTCCGGCGTCCGTTTGTTCCGGACGGATGCCCGCTGCGCCGGTGAGGATCATGCGCCGCACCAGCTCCGGCCGTTCCGCGGAGAGGCAGATCGCGACGCGGGCGCCGAAGGAATGGGCGACGATATGCAGCGGGGCGATGCCCAGCTTTTCGATCAGTTCCGCGGTCATCCGGGCGAAATCATGGACGTCCCAGGGTTCAGGCGGGTTTGTAGAGGTGCCGTGGGCGGGAAAATCCAGTGCGGTCAGGCGGTAGCTGTCCATCAGTTCATCGATGATGGGCCTGAAATGCTCAACGGTGCAGCCCCAGCCGTGCAGCAGCAGGATCTGCGGTCCGGCTTCGCCGTACTGCTCCACATGGAGCTGAACGCCCATGAGATCCAGGTTCATTCGTTTTCCTCCCGGGTAAGGTAGATATACCGGCACTTCTTTTCGGAGCCGGAGCAGAGGACGCGGTACTCGTTCGGTACGTCTGCGATGGATTCCAGCACGCAGCCAAGGTGCTCGCAGGTCTTCCGGGAAGCGACGTTGTCCGTATCCGTCGTGATGACGACCGAGCGCAGCCCGTGCTCGCGCATCAGCGGCTGCAGCAGCTCGCAGGCCTGGCGCGCGTAGCCGTTTCCGCGGTAGGGCGGGTCGATCCGGTAGCCGATATGGCCCAGATAATATAAAGAAGGGCTTTCACCCAGACGCAGGCTCACATAGCCCATCTTGTGAAGCCCATGGTGCTTGTAAATATAAAAAACATAGCCGTCCTGGATACCGCACTCCTCATTGAATACGTCCTCGCCGGACAGCCTCAGATCGATCGCGCCGTTGGTAAAGTGCATCCTGCTCAACAGCGAAAGTAGCGTGCTCAAGCAAATACTCCGTGAATTCCCCGGACCGGCCTGAATACAGGGCCGGCCCGGGGAGAATGATCAGGTGTTTATTTGGTGACCAGCGCCAGGGTGTCCCGGGCGATAGCCAGTTCTTCGTTGGTGGGGATGACCAGGATCTTCACCTTGCTGTCCGGCGCGCTCAGGTCGGCTTCCACGCCGCGGGTCTTGGCGTTCTTTTCCAGATCCATCTTGGCGCCGATGAAGTCGAAGCCCTGCAGGATGCGGGCGCGGGTCTCGGTATCGTTTTCGCCGATGCCGCCGGCGAAGGAGATGACATCCACGCCGTTCATGACCGCGGCATACGCGCCGATGTACTTGCGCACGCCTTCAACCAGCATGTCCCAGGCGATCTGCGCGTCCTCGTTGCCTTCCTTGGCGGCGGTAGTGACTTCGCGCATGTCGCTGCTGACGCCGGAAATGCCCAGCAGGCCGCTCTTCTTGTTGCAGATGGAGAGCATCTCGTTGACGTCGATGTGGTCCTGGTTGCAGATGTACTGCACCACGGCGGGGTCCATGCTGCCGCAGCGGGTGCCCATCAGCAGGCCTTCAAGAGGCGTGATGCCCATGGAGGTGTCCACGCACTTGCCGGCGTTGATGGCGCAGACGGAGGAACCGTTGCCCAGGTGGCAGTTGATGATGCGCAGCTCTTCGGGCTTCTTGCCCAGGTACTCTGCGACACGGCCGCTGACATAGCGGTGGGAGGTGCCGTGGAAGCCGTAGCGGCGCACCTTCAGGCGGGTATAATAGTCCTTGGGCACACCGTAGCGGTAGGCCTTGGGAGGCATGGTCATATGGAAAGCGGTGTCGAACACGGCGACCATGGGGGTGTTGGGCATGACGGCCTGGCAGGCACGGATGCCGGCCAGGTTGGCCGGATTGTGCAGCGGGCCCAGCGGGATATTCTCCTCGATGGCGTCTTCGACTTCTTTATTGACGATCACGGACTCGGTGAAGTTCGGTCCGCCATGCAGCACGCGGTGGCCCACCGCGCCGATCTCGTCCATGGACTTGACCACGCCGTGATCCGGATCGGTGAGG
Organism: Christensenellales bacterium; assembly: GCA_045113475.1. Lineage (GTDB taxonomy): Bacteria > Bacillota > Clostridia > Christensenellales > Aristaeellaceae > UBA4246. The sequence goes on from JBGUIY010000037.1 coordinate 8,485, forward strand.
GCGTCCAGCATCATCTGAGTCGCGATCACGTGATTGTCGATCTTCTGCTCGACGATGAACTCCTTGTCGCCGGCTTTATGCTTGAGCTTGCCCATATCCAGGCCGATCTTTTCGACCAGGCCCTTGGCCAGGGTGCTCTCGTCGTCCATGTCGATCAGCTGATATTTGAGGGAAGAGCTGCCGGCGTTGACGATCAGAATTTTCATGGGAATCTCCTCCTTATCTTCCGGTTGTCGGCGTTCAGCGGACGATCTCGCCCTTGGTGTCGCGGCCGACGCAGGCGGCGTTGCTCTCGTCGGTGTCGATGTGCATGGCCAGCGCGTAGGACGGGCTGACGCGGACGACGACGTCGCCGAAGATCAGGCTGCGGCCTTCGGTATCGATCTTCACGGAGACGATGTCCTTATCCTTGACCTGGAAGACCTCGGCGTCTTCGGGAGTCATGTGGATATGGCGCTTCGCGGCGATGACGCCCTGCTTGAGCTCGACTTCGCCCGCGGGGCCGACCAGCTTGCAGCCCGCGCTGCCTTCCAGATCGCCGGATTCACGGACGGGAACGGAGAGGCCGATGGAACGGGCGTCCGTCAGGGACAGCTCCACCTGGGATTCCTTGCGGACGGGACCGAGAATGGAGACGCCGGACAGGGTCTTCTTGGGGCCGACGACGTCAATGCGTTCTTCGGAGGCATACTGGCCGGGCTGGGAGAGCATTTTCTTGACGTGCAGTTCATAACCGGCGCCGAACAGGGTCTCCAGGTCCTTCTGCGTGACGTGTACGTGACGGGCGGAAGTTTCGACAATGAAATTGGCCATAGCAAAGCACACTCCTTCATGGATTGATGGTACTATTATCGCACGTTTACACAGGAAAAGCAAGATAAAATATTGAAAGAAAGCACCGGACGGCGCCGGTGCTGATGCTTGATATAATCATGGAAGGTCACAGGCAGACGCGCTGTCCGTCGATATAGACTGCAAGCAGCTCCGCGTCGGTGGCGGAGGTCGGGAGCTTGCTCCACAGCAGGACATCCGCGTCCTTCCCGACTTCCAGAGAACCGACCCGGTCCTCGATGC
>JBGUIY010000038.1:0-2176 GCA_045113475.1 Christensenellales bacterium
CATCTCCGTATAGGCCAGGCGGCGAAAAGCGTTCATTTGCTCCCGGTCGTCGATGAGCGCAAACTGCACCTGCTGCTTGTTGCCGCCGTTGGGAGCGTTGCCCAGCATCTGGAGCATGCTGCTGATAATCTCCGGCGCTACGTCCTTTTTCAGAAAGCGGCGGCAGGAATGCCGGTTTGCAATCAGCGCGTCCAGCACCGGCGCGGCGCTCTCCGCCTTGACGGGCGGCAGGCTGTCCTCCGGCTGCTTGCCGAAGATTGAGATCGCGCCCTTGGGGCAGACGGCCAGACAGTGCTCGCACTTCCAGCAGCCGTTCCAGCCGAAGCTGTCGATCTCGTCCATCTCACATTTCCGCTGCTCGTTCAGATGCAGGATGCCGCCGGGACAGACCTTGATACAGAGCCCGCAGCCGATGCATTTTTCTTGATCCACATGGAAGTTGGCCATGTTGTTCATGCGGTTTTCCCTCCCTGCGCACGTTTGACTTCCCACAGGTCGCCCAAGCGGTCAGATAGCACGTTTCCCAAAGATCCCAGTTCGCAGGTTGCCTCTCCGTCCGCTTTGATCCGGATCTTATCTCTCAAATCACCGCTGCGAAGAGACTCATATTCGCCCCTCTCCGGCTCACTGAGCAGAGAAAATGTCGCGCCTTCCTCCCGCAGGATCTCCAGCACGCGCCAGAGGTCTGGGTTCGTGCCAGCGTCCTGCCCGGTCAGAAAGAAATGGGCCTGCTTCCGGTACAGGAGGCAGAAATCCAGGCAGTTGTACAGCACATCTTCCAGCTGCTGCCCGGCCGGGCGTGCCTCACCGACACCCAGTTCCAGTTCAAAGGTAAACAAGTCTTTCGTCTTGATCACTTCTCTTTCTGCCTTCATTATACAGGAACGCGCAGTTGGCACAAGTACGCACCTTTTTGTAACTATCGCCTGTCACAGTTCCATGCTAAGCTGGTCCACACGCCAGCTCTCCTGTCTCGCTTCGTGGATCTTATCCCCCGGCAGATGTCCGCCCAACAGGAAGGGCGAAGCGAGGTCGTGGGCGCGCAGATTGCGCCGCACCTGATTTGCGTCCGTGTTGGCGTAGCAGTAACGGCAGAGGTGGCCGCAGGTATCGTAAGCGCCGATGTCCGTCCCCAACACACAGGCGCACTGCCCGCCGCGCTGGTTTTTGCGTTTGGGCACATTCAGCTTGCAATGCAGCGCCGTCTCAAAGGTGCTGACCGTCATGCAGCCCTCGCAATTGACGCCGTAGGGCGCCAGTTCCGTGCCCTCGGCGCAGGCGCGGATGGTCATGCCGTAGGTTTTGCCGATCTCAGCGAAGGGCTTGCCAAGGGCGATGCGGTCCTCCTTGCGCACCTCCCGCGCCTCCGGGAAGTTCCGCTTGACCTTCTGATACAGGTCGATGAAGGAGATCACGCAGCTTTCGGTATAGCCGGAAAGTGTTTTTGCCATGTGCTCAAAGTCAGCAATGTGCCGCTCTACGGAATAGCGGTCGGTGATCAGAATGGGATCGCAGCGCCAGCCCATGGAGTCCACACCCACGATATCTGACAGGCGCTTGAAGTCCTCCATGACCTTCTCCTTGTCGGGCACGTTCGGCTCGATATCCCGGCCGTAAGGCGTGATGGTGACAAACCAGTATTGGCCGTAGTCCTTCAGCACGTCCATATGATCCAGCATCGGGGCGGGATTCTTGGAGCAGAAGGCGATCAGATCCACCACTTTCGGATCCAGCCGGTAGCGGGTGACGGATTGGGGATCGTAGGGATTGCGCACCAGGACATAGCCCTTTTTCAGCCGGTTCGCAAACCACCTGCTGTAGAAGGCAGGGATGTCCGTGCGCATACCGGTCTGAATGATCATGGCTCGCTCGCCTCGGTGTTGTTCAGCTTTTCGGCAAGGTCTGTGATGCTTTTCGCCATGTCGGCGTTGATGCCGATGGCGCGCTCGCCGAAGCTGGCGGGCACCATGGCCTTGCTGCGGCTGAGACGGATAAGCGTAATGTTCTTGTGTTCCCGTGCCAGTTTTTCAAAGGGGAAGCGGATGATGGTGGGCGTGTTGAAGCCCACGCCCAGCTCCAGCAGCACGGTCTTTCCGTCCACGCATTCGGACAAAAAGCAGCTGAAGCGATCCTCCGCCGTGTGCCAGGCTTCGTCCTGCACGAAGTGGTCGTCCAC
>JBGUIY010000039.1:0-8182 GCA_045113475.1 Christensenellales bacterium
CGGCGGAAAGTTCATCCTGCGCATCGAGGACACCGACCAGGGCCGCCTGGTGCCCGGCGCGACCGACGTTATCTACGACACCCTGCGGGAATGCGGCCTCAACTGGGACGAAGGCCCCGACATCGGCGGCCCCTGCGGACCGTACGTGCAGTCCGAGCGCAAGCACATGTACCTGCCCTACGCCCAGCAGCTGGTGAAGTCCGGCCATGCCTACTACTGCTTCTGCACCAAAGAGGAGCTGGACGCCCGCCGCGAAGCCGCGGAAGCGCGGGGCGAGGTTTTCAAGTACGATAAGCACTGCCTGCACCTGAGCCAGCAGGAGATCGACCGGAAGCTGGCCGAAGGCGTGCCCTACGTCATCCGCATGAACGCCCCCACCGAAGGCGAAACCGGATACCATGACCTGGTGTTCGGCGACATCTCCATGCCCAACGACACTCTGGACGATATGGTGCTGATCAAGGCGGACGGCATGCCCACCTATAACTTCGCCAACGTCATCGACGACCACCTGATGGGCATCACCCACGTGATGCGCGGCATGGAATACCTCTCTTCCACGCCGAAATACAACCTGCTGTACGAGGCCTTCGGCTGGGAGATCCCGCAGTACATCCACCTGCCCACCGTCATGCGCGACAGCCAGCACAAGCTGTCCAAGCGCGACGGCGACGCCTATTACAGCGACTACATCGAAAAGGGCTTCCTGACCGAAGCGCTGATCAACTATCTGGCACTCGTGGGCTGGAATCCAGGCGACGACCGGGAATTCTTCACCCTCGACGAGCTGGTGCAGGCCTTCGACGTCAAGGGCATCAACCGCGCGCCCGGCATCTTCGATCCGGAAAAGCTGCGCTGGTTCAACTTTGAATACATCCGCAAGCTGCCCTTCGAGGACTATCTGGCCAAGGTCACGCCCTGGTTCGATCAGGTGCTCAGCGCAGACCGGTTCGACTACCGCCGCCTTGCCGAACTGATGCAGGATCGCACGGAGACCTTCGCGGACGTACCGGACAAGGTCGCTTTCCTGAGCAAGCTGCCCGAATACGATAACGAACTCTTTGTGAACAAGAAGCAGAAGAGCTCCCTGGAATCCTCTCTGGATTCCCTGAAGATGCTGGAGCCCATCCTGGCAGGACTGCCCGAGTGGACGGAAGCCGCGCTGCACGATACCGTGATCGCCGCCATCGCCGAGCGCGGGCTCAAAAACGCGACGGTGCTCTGGCCCATGCGCATCGCCATCTCCGGCCTGCTCTCCACCCCCGGCGGCGCTTTCGAGATCGCCTACCTGCTCGGCCGGGACGAAACCCTCGCGCGCATCGAAAAGGCAGTCGAAAAGCTGTCCTGACCAATAACAACAAAAAATCATATTTGGAGGTTCTATTCATGAAATCTGTCACCATAAAACTGACCCAGGCCGAAGAAGTCAAGGAATTCGTCAACACCGTCAACCGCTACGAGTATGAAATGGATCTGCGGGCGGGCCGTCACGTGGTGGACGCCAAGTCCATCCTGGGCATTTTCTCCCTGGACCTGTCCAAGCCCATCTCCCTGGAAGTCTACTCCGAGCAGTGCGACGACCTGCTCAGGGACATTCAGCGGTTCACCGCGTAAACCTCAGGAAACGCTGATTAAATGAGGCAGTCAGATGGCGCATGGATAATTTGGTCTGACGAAGCCGTATGGAGTGAGGCGTAATTCATTCGCGCACGCACCGCGCACGACATGCAGAACTACGTCGATCGGAATGAGGCAAAATCAGAGCGGATTAGACATGTGCCAGATAGGACGAATCCCACCGCGCCCAGTGGGCGGTGAAGGTGGGAAGAGTCCCAATGAGCTACAGAGCCTCGCAAGCTGCGTAAGCAGCGCAGTGAGGCGACAATGGCAAATTGAGAGTCCGCCGAATTAATCAGTGGTCCCTTAATAAATCAATAAAAGGGAAGTGCGCCTTTGCTGAAAACTGTGGAACTCCTGTCCGACAGCTATACTGCTGTTTTTGGGGTCAACGACCAGATGTCCGGCCTGCTGGAGGAAAACCTTCAGGTCAAGCTCCGTACGCAGGACGGCACCCTGGTCATTGAAGGCGACCCCGCTCAGACCGAGCTTGCCGCGCAATGCGTGGACGCCCTGATCAGCCTCGCCCGGACCCGCGCCATCGACCCAGCTACCTGCCGCATGGTGCTGCACTATGCCCGGGAGGGCCGCCTGAGCGAGCTGGAAGAGCTGATGAACCGCATCGTCGCGGTGACCGCCCACGGGAAACCGATCACCTGCCGCACGGCAGGACAGCTGCAATACGTGAACGCCGTTCGCAAGCACGAACTGACCATCGCGGAAGGCCCCGCCGGTACCGGAAAGACTTACCTGGCGGTGGCCATGGCGGTGACTGCCCTCAAAAACCGCGAGGTGGAGCGGCTGATCCTGACGCGTCCCGCAGTGGAAGCCGGCGAACGCCTGGGCTTCCTGCCCGGCGACATGACGCAGAAGATCGACCCCTATCTCCGGCCGCTGTACGACGCGCTCTACGAGCTCTCAGGCAGTGATTCCACCCAGCGGATGCTGGACCGCGGCATACTCGAGATCGCGCCGCTGGCATTCATGCGCGGGCGCACGCTTTCGCATGCCTTTGTTATCCTGGACGAAGCCCAGAACACCACCGCCGAGCAGATGAAGATGTTTCTGACCCGCCTCGGCACAGGCTCCCGCTTCGTGATCACCGGCGACGCCACCCAGGTGGACCTGCCCGGCTCACAGGTTTCCGGCCTGCGCCAGGCGCTGGACGTGCTCAGGGACGAGCCGGCCGTCAGCATCATCCGCCTGACCGCGGAAGACGTGGTGCGCCACGAACTGGTGCTGAAGATCATCCAGGCCTACGAACGATACCAGAACCGCTGACCGAAGGGACGTGACCACTTTGAAAACACCTGACGGCGCGCAGAAAAAGTCCTCCCGCAAAAGGGAGAATCTGCGCTGTATACTGGTGTGCATATGCTTTGGCATCCTGATGCTGGCCGTCTTCATCGTCAGCATTATTCCCGCGCGCTACGACATCCGCATCAACCAGGTGCCGAACGTCACCATCGCCGCCACCAAGGACGTGGTGGACGAGATCAAAACGGAACAGCTGCGGCAGATCGCCGAGGCCAGTGTAAAGCCGGTCTACCAGTTTCAGGACGGCGTGACGGAAAAGGTGCTCGTCCAGCTGGACGACCTGTTTTCCGACCTGCGGCTGATCCGCCATTATGCCGAAACCCTGTCCAAAGGCGCTGACGAAGGCTATACCCACGAAGAGCTGGAATACGCCCGCAACATCCTGTCGGAGGTCACGCTGCGGGATTACCAGCTGGAGACCCTGCTGCGCGCCAGCGACAACAGCTTTGAATCCCTGTACAGTTCCCTGTACTCCGCCGTGCGCAGCACGATGGACAACCACGTGACGGAAGGCCAGGAGAGCGAGGCCATCCACAGCATCAGCATCATCGTGGGATACACCACGGACGCCGACCTGCTGCAGAACGTGGCGCTGCCGGTCCTGCAGGCCTGCATCCAGCCCAACATGATCATCGACCAGGAAGCGACTGAAAAGGCGCGGCAGGAAGCCGCCGCCACCGTGGACGAAGTCATCTACAAGCAGGGCCAGAACATCGTGGTGAAGGGCGAAGGCCGCGTCACCGCCAACCAGATCCGCATGCTCAGCACCCTGGGCCTGCTGAATACCAGCAAGATCGACCTGACCTTCTATCTGGGTGCGGTGATCATCGTCCTGCTGGCCACCGTCCTGTTCTTCTGGACCATGTACACGCTGAACCGGCGGGTCATGGTGACCTTCAAGTATCTGCTGGTGGTCCTGTCGGTACTGCTGCTGACCATGCTCCTGTGCATCGCGGCCAAGGGATTCCTTTCCTACGCCATGCCCGTGCTGCTGGCGGCCCTGATGCTGACCGTGCTGGTCGGCGCCCGCGCCGGACTCATCAGCAATATCTACATGGCGATCCTGATCAGCTCCCTGTCGGCGGGCGGCAACGACGCCTACCTGGCGGAGATGATCCGCATCTTCGTTTCCACCGTCCTTTGCGGCTCCCTGGGCGTGCTGACCATCAAGCGCAGCACGAACCGCCTGCAGGCCCTGCTGGCGGCGCTCATCGCCTCCGTCGGGACGCTGGCCGTCACCTATTCCCTGGGCCTGATGACCGACACGTCCCAGTCCGGCATCACCTCGAACGCCTTCCTGAGCATGATCGGCCCCGCCTTCTCCGGCATCCTGGCCCTGGCCATCCAGCCCCTGATCGAGGCCATATTCAACCTGCCCACCGCCATGCGCCTGATGGAGCTCAGCAACCCGAACCAGCCGCTGCTGAAGAAGCTGATGGTGGAAGCGCCGGGCACCTATCATCACAGCATCCTGGTCGCCAATCTGGCGGAAGCCGCCGCCGAGGCCATTGGCGCCAATCCCCTGCTGGCCCGCGTCGCGGCGTATTATCATGACATCGGCAAGCTCAAGCGCCCGACTTATTTCAGCGAGAACCAGACCGATGGCGAAAACATCCACGATCATACGGAGCCGCTGGTTTCGGCCAAGATCCTGACCGCACACCCCCGCGACGGCGCGGTGCTCGCGCGGCAGTACCGGCTGCCTGTGGAGATCCAGCAGATCATCTCCGAGCACCACGGTAACTCCCCGGTCATGTATTTCTATCATAAAGCCGTGCAGCAGGCCAACGGAGAGCCGGTTGATATCAACGAATTCCGGTATGACGGCTCGCGACCCTCGACCAAGGAAAGCGCGATCATCATGATCTGCGATACCATCGAAGCCGCCGTGCGCAGCCGCAGGAACAGCATGTCCCAGAGCGAACTGGAGGAATACATCCTCAAGCTGGTCCGGGGCAAACTGAGCGACGGACAGCTCAACAACTCCCCCCTGACGCTGCATGACATCGACGCCATCTGCGAATCCTGCGCCATCGTGCTGAAGGGCGTGAATCACGAGCGGGTCGCCTACCCCACCGACCAGAAGAACAAGCGCCCAATCTGGAACATGCGTCCGATCCGGACAAAAACGGCGAATAAGCCCGAGGACAAGGAGACAAAGCAGCCTCAGGAAACACCGGCTCCGGTCAAACCCGCGCCGCGGCCCAAGAAGTCCGTGGTTCCGATGACCACCGGCGAAAACCTGATCATCCAGCCCGAACCCGCAGCGGCGCCCATCACAGTGGACGCGATCCTGGACGGGACGGAGACGCCGCGGGAGGAGCGGCCCGAGGAGGTCGAGCTGCCGCCCGCCTATATTGGCCGGAAGGAGAGCGAGCCGGAGATGCCCGACACCGCGCCGGAGACGCCGATCGTGGACCAGGAGGGGGACGGCGCATGATCCTGGAACTCGAATGCCTGCAGGCGCCTGATCAGGCTAATGTCTGGCTCCCTCTGCTGCAGTCGGCGGCGGATGCCGCTGAACGGACGGAAGGTGTCATGGTGCCCGCCGCCATCCATGTGTCGGTCACTGACGACGACGGGATCCATGTCCTGAACCGCGAGCAGCGCGGGATCGACCGGGCAACCGACGTACTCAGCTTTCCCACTGTCCTTTATCCCCGCGGTATGACCGCAGGAAAATCGCCGGAGCTGCTCCGGCAGGAGTACGACCCGGACGTGGGAGCCGCCTATCTGGGCGATATCGTGATCTCCATGGATCATGTGCGCAGCCAGGCGTCGGAATACGGACACAGCCTGGAGCGTGAGCTCTGTTACCTGCTAGTGCACGGCTTGTTTCACCTTTTCGGCTACGACCATATGGAAGAGACGGAAAAACGGGAGATGCGCGGAATGGAGGAAAAAACCTTGAACAAGATCCAGATGCAGGCCTATGACCGCGATGAGCTGATCGCGCGGGCCAGGGAAGCGATGACCTATTCCTATTCGCCTTATTCCCATTACCGCGTCGGCGCCTGCCTGCTCACAAAGAGCGGTAAGATATATACCGGCTGCAATATCGAAAGCGCCTCCTACGGCGCGACCAACTGTGCGGAGCGCACCGCCCTGTTCAAGGCGGTCAGCGAAGGCGAGCGCGAGTTCGAAGCCATCGCCGTGGTCACCGAGAAGTATCTCGGCTGGCCCTGCGGCATCTGCCGTCAGGCCCTGTACGAGTTCGCGCCTGAACTGCAGGTGATCGTCGCCTGCGGCGACGAGGTGCACAGTGCGCCGCTGAACGAGCTGCTGCCCCACGGCTTCGGCGCCGCGCCCGACAAGCTGGGGAAGGAGTAACCATGGCGTTTCATTCCGGATTCGCGGCCATCATCGGCCGGCCCAACGTGGGCAAATCGACGCTGCTCAACCGGTTCACGGGGCTCAAGGTCTCCATCGTGAGCGCAAAGCCCCAGACCACCCGCACCCGCGTGATGGGCGTGATGAACCGTCCCGATACGCAGATCGTGTTCGTGGACACTCCTGGCATCCACCAGCCCCGCACGCGCCTGGGCGAATTCATGGATCAGTCGATCTCGGAAGCGCTCAACGACATTGACGCACTTCTCTTCGTCGTGGACACGACCCATATCATCGACAAGGATTTTGAGCTGGCGGAGACCTATTCCAGGATCAAATGCCCGAAATATCTGCTGCTCAACAAGATCGACCTGGCCAACCCCGAAGTGCTGCTGAAAGCCATCGAGCGCTTCCGGGTGCTCAGCTATGACGATTTCTTTCCCATCAGCGCCGAGTCCGGCGAAGGCGTGGATGTACTGGAAGCTGCGCTGATCAAGGCGATGCCGGAAGGCCCGATGTATTATCCCGAGGACATGCCCACCGACCAGCCAGAGCAGTTCATCTGCGCCGAGCTGATCCGTGAAAAGGCGCTGCGCCATCTGCGCGACGAGGTGCCCCACGGCATCGGCGTGGAGATCCTGCGTTATGAGAAACAGGGCGGCCTCCGCGTCATCGACGCCACCATGTACTGTGAAAAGGCGTCCCACAAGAGTATCATCATCGGCAAGGGCGGCCAGACCCTCCGGGAGATCGGCAGCGAAGCGCGCCGGGATATGGAACGCCTGACCGGAGAGCACATCCACCTGCAGATCTGGGTCAAGGTGCGTCCCGGCTGGCGCGATAACGCCGAGGACCTGAAGACCCTGGGCTATACGATGAAAAACTGACGGAGCGGACTATGGACACGACCGGAAAAACGATAGAGCTGACCTTCGAAGGCCGGCCGCTGAAGCTGTGCAACCAGCGCTGCCGCGCCTGGACGTATCCTTATGCCTACCTGGACGGCGATGAAAACCTTTCCCAGGCGGGATGCGGCATTTTTTCCATCGTGAACGCCTCGCGGTGGCTAACCGGCGTCTTTCACGCGCCTGAGGAGCTCGCTCAGTTCTCCGTCAGCCACGGCGGACGCGGGGACGACGGCACGGACAGGCCCGCCCTGCTCCAGGCCATGATGGATACCGGTCTGAACCGCGAGTACGGGTTCAGCTATCACGGCGACGGGCTCAGGAACGACCTGGACACGCTGTACAGCCACCTGCTGCAGGGCAACGCCGCGCTGTGCAACCTGCGCGTCGGGCATATCGTGGCCCTGATCGGCGCCCGGGAGAAGGATGGCGTCCGCCAGGTACTGGCCGCCGATCCGTACAGCGAGAGCATGGACAGCCGCGTCGCGGATCACGTAACGGAGGTCGTACCGGGCTCCGAGATCGTCAGCGCCGTTCAGAACGCCCATGGCCTGGATGTCGGCCTGCAGCGCAGCTATGCCATGTTCTGGGCAGAGCTGGCCATCGTGCGCGACTTCAATCTGCTCTACCGCCTATGAAACCGCGCCTGTTGTCGTTCCGGCTCCTATCGTTGATCGCCGTTCTGTGCATGCTCCCCTGGCCCTCATCGGCCGCGCAGGAGAACGATCTGATCCGCGTACTGCTGACCCGTTTAGGCACGGTCAGTGAGATCAGCGTCAATATCTCCGGCAGCTACACCTGCGGCGACGCCCACTTCCAGCGAGGCGTGACCGTAAATGTGTCCGCCGGCCCGGCCAAGAACCAGCTGATCCTGCGGTATGAAGGGCTGGTCATCACCCATAAGGGGCCGATGACCTTCGTCCGCCACAAAACGGAGGGAGAAAACGGCCTCCGTCTGCAGGGCAGTCTCAACCTGTATACCGGGGACCTGAAAATCAGCAACGAGAACGGCC
>JBGUIY010000040.1:0-5392 GCA_045113475.1 Christensenellales bacterium
TCGCTGCGGATGGAGGCGACGCCGACACCCAATGCCATGATGAACGGAACCGTCATCGGGCCTGTGGTGACTCCGCCGGAGTCGAAAGCAACGGCGATGAAATCCTTGTCCGCCAGCAGCGCCAGCACGAAGATCAGACCATAAAAACCGACCAGCAGCCAGCGCAGGGAGATCTTGTAGAGGATGCGCGCCATGCTCAGGGCCAGGAAACCGCCAACGCCCACAGCGACGACGATGATCAGCACCGTGGTGTCGATGGCGGGCACATTGTTCGCCAGCACCTGCAAGTCCGGCTCCGAAACGGTGATTGCGACGCCCAGCAGAAAGCTGACAGTCAGGATCAGCACCGGATTCCGGCTCTTCGTCATCGACGCGCCCAAATGGGAGCCGATCTGGGTCATGGAGATCTCAGCGCCCACGGTGAACAGGCCCATGCCGATGACCAGAAATGCCGCGCCCACCAGATAGGCCAGCATCAGGTCCGTCTGCAGCGGTACCCAGAAAGCCGAAAGCAGGGCGACGATCAGCACAATCGGCATGACCGCCGCCACCGCTTCCTTCGTTTTTTCTATTATTACGCTTTTGCTTGGCACGAAACGAACTCCTGCAGTTATTTGACGACAATGTTCAGCAGTCGGCCCGGTACGAAGACGGTCTTGACGATCTGGCGTCCGGCGATTAGCTTCTGCACTTCTTCTTTCCCGGGCAGCTGGGCCAGGCCTTCCTCACGGGTCATATTGCTGGGCGTCATCATCTTGCCGCGCACCTTGCCGTTGATCTGGATGGCGATCTCGACACTGTCCGCCACCAGATAGCGGTCGTCCCAGGCGGGCCAGGGCTGGTGATGCAGCGGGGCGCCGAAGCCGCAGCGCTCCCAGATCTCCTCGCAGATGTGCGGGCTGACAGGGGAAAGCACCAGCAGCAGCGCTTTGAGTTCGCCGCGGGTGATGCTGCCCTTCTGGTAGATGGCGTTGACCAGCGACATCATCTGAGCGATGGCGGTGTTGAACTTCATCGCCTCGTAGTCTTCGCTGACCTTCTTGATGGTCTGGTGGATCGGGACGAGCATGTCTTCGGATACTTTGTCGCTGTCCGTCAGGATTTCCTGCAGGCGCCATACGCGGTCCAGGAATTTGCGGCAGCCGCGGGCGCCGTTGCTCGACCACGGGATCGCCTGGTCGAAGGCGCCCATGAACATCTCGTACATACGGAAGGCGTCCGCGCCGATCTCCGCGACCATGTCGTCCGGATTGATGACGTTGCCGCGGGACTTGGACATCTTTTCGCCGTTCTCGCCCAGGATCATGCCGTGGCTGGTGCGCTTCTGGTAGGGTTCCGGCGCGCTCACCAGGCCGAGGTCGTGCAGGAAGAGGTGCCAGAACCGGCTGTACAGCAGATGCAGCGTGGTGTGCTCCATGCCGCCGTTGTACCAGTCGACCGGCATCCAGTAATCGAGCGCTTCCTTGCCCGCAAACGCATCCTTGTTGTGGGGATCACAGTAGCGGAGGAAGTACCAGGAGGAGCCGGCCCACTGGGGCATGGTGTCGGTTTCGCGCTTTGCGTCGCCGCCGCAGCACGGGCACTTGACGTTGACCCAGTCCGTCATGCGGGAAAGGGGGCTTTCGCCGGAATCCGTGGGCTCATAAGCTTCCACATCGGGCAGCAGCAGCGGCAGGTCGGATTCCTTCAGCGGTACGGTGCCGCACTTCGGGCAGTGGATGATCGGGATGGGCTCGCCCCAGTAGCGCTGGCGTGAGAAGACCCAGTCGCGCAGCTTGAAGTTGATCTTGCGGATGCCGATGCCCTGCTCTTCGAGCCAGTCGATGATCTTTTTCTTGGCTTCTGCCACGCTGAGGCCGTCCAGGAAACCGGAGTTGACCAGCACGCCGGTCGCGACGTCGGAATAGCAGGCTTCCTGCACGTTCCCGCCCGCGACGACTTCGATGATGGGCAGGCCGAATTTCTTGGCGAAATCCCAGTCGCGCTCGTCATGGGCAGGCACGGCCATGATCGCGCCGGTGCCGTAGGTCATCAGCACATAGTCAGATACCCATACGGGGATCTCTTTGCCGTTGACAGGGTTGATGGCCCTGATGCCTTCAATGCAGACGCCCGTCTTATCCTTCGCCATCTCCGTGCGTTCGAAGTCGCTCTTCTTGGCAGCGGCATCACGGTAGGCGACGATGGCCGCATAGTTGGTGATCTGATCCTTATAGCGCTCGATGAGCGGATGTTCGGGAGAGATGACCATGTAGGTCGCACCGAAAAGCGTGTCCGGCCTGGTGGTGAAAACGCGCAGGGATTCGTCCACCGGAGTCAGCTTGAAGTTGACCTCGGCGCCTTCGCTGCGGCCGATCCAGTTGCGCTGCTGCACCTTGACGCGGTCGATGAAGTCGACGCCTTCCAGACCGTCAAGGAGTTTCTGGGCGTACTTGGTGATGCGCAGCATCCACTGGGATTTCACCCGGCGGGTGACCTCGGTGCCGCAGCGCTCGCACTTGCCGTCCACCACTTCCTCGTTGGCCAGGCCGCACTTGCAGGACGGGCACCAGTTGATGGGCATTTCGGACTTGTAGGCAAGGCCGTTCTCGTACAGATTGAGGAAGATCCACTGGGTCCAGCGGTAGTATTCCGGATCCGTGGTGTTCACTTCGCGGCTGTAATCGAAGGAGAAGCCGAGCTTCTTCAGCTGGCTGCGGAAATGATCGATATTGTCCTTCGTGACCTTGGCGGGGTGCACGTGGTTTTTGATCGCATAATTCTCGGTAGGAAGGCCGAAAGCGTCCCAGCCGATGGGATACAGTACGTTATAGCCCTCCATACGGCGCTTGCGGGCGATGATATCCAGCGCGGTGTTGGAGCGCGGATGGCCGACGTGAAGCCCCTGTCCGGAGGGATAGGGGAATTCGATCAGGCAGTAATATTTCGGTTTATCAGAGACGTTTTCAGCCTGAAACGCATGCTGCTCATCCCAGAGTCGCTGCCATTTGGGCTCGATCTGTGCGGGTACGTACGGTGCGACATTCATACTTGTGTGCCTCCTTTAGAAATCCTGACAAGTATAATGCAAATTTGCTGTTTTGTAAACCGGAAAATCATTGCGGGGCCATGACGGCAGGACGCAAAAAGGCGACTGTACGGTTCCGAGCGCCAGTATGAAAACTGCCGCAAACGGATAATGATTTGAAAACAGCGGGGGATATCGCCGAACACGATCAATTCATTGTTGCACAAATGGGAAAAAGCGTGTATACTGTATGCGTATCTTTCTGACGATTGGAGGGTCGAAGGTATGGAATGCAAGATCAAGACGGATGTTGGCACCATTTTTATTTCTGAAGACGTGCTGCTCAAGGTCGTTGGATACGCCGCTCTCGAATGCTACGGGATCGTAGCCATGTCCTCCAAACGAGCAAAAGACGGCATCGTGGAGTGGCTTGGACGTGAAAACCTGAGCAAGGGCGTCCAAATCCGCATGGTCGATGATCAGCTGAGTGTGGATCTCTATATCGTGGTGGAATACGGCGTTTCCGTATCGGAAGTCTGCAAGACCATCGTTGAGGTCGTAAAATACAAGCTGGAGAGCATGACCGGCGTCAAAGTGCGCGGTGTCAATATTTCTGTGGAAGGGATTCGCGTATAATGATAGAGGTAAGTACGATCGATGGTTTGATGCTCAGGGAAATGGTGCTGGCAGGCACCGCCCTCCTTGAAAAAAACCGCGAGAAAGTTGACGCGCTCAACGTTTTCCCGGTGCCTGACGGCGACACGGGTACGAATATGACGCTGACCATGACGTCGGCGGTCAAGGAAATCAACGCCAAGGAGTATACCAACGCGGGAGAAGCGGCCGCCGCACTGGCCAAGGGTGCGCTGAGAGGTGCGCGCGGCAACAGCGGCGTTATCACCAGCCAGCTTTACCGCGGCTTTGCCAAGGCGCTGGACGGCGTGGACGCCATCACCCCGACACAGTTTGCCGCAGCGCTAAAACGCGGCGCCGATACCGCGTATAAGGCGGTCATGCGGCCCAAGGAGGGCACGATCCTGACGGTGGCCCGCGTCATCGCGGAGGAAGCCGTCAAGCAGGCGGAGAAGGAACCCGACAGCTACGAAGCGCTGTTTTCCAATATCCTGAGCACCGGCGAGGCCATCCTGCAGCGGACGCCCGACATGCTCCCCGTTTTAAAGCAGGCGGGCGTGGTGGATGCGGGCGGCCGCGGTCTGATGCATATCTATACCGGTTACGCCGCGGCGCTCCGCGGGGAATCCCTGGAAGTGGCCGAAGCCGAAGAGCAGGCCGCGGGTGAAGAAAGCCAGAAGGCCAAGGAAGTCGGCTGGGCCGAGAGCGCCTATATGTACGGTGTCCGCTATTCGGTGGTCAACGTCAGCAAAAAAGCAGTGCAGTCCGACATCGATCTGCTCAAGCGCCAGCTAAACCGCATCGGCGACTGCCTCACCATCGACGGAGACCTGAAGCGCCTGAACGTCCGCGTCGAGACCAACGATCCCGGCAAATCCCTGCAGTACGGTCAGATCCTGGGCGACCTGGTCGACCTCGAGGTGCTCAACCTCAAGGTAAGCGCCGAGCAGACAGAAGAAACGCAGGAAGCGCAGGAGGAAGCGCCCAAGGAGAAAAAGCCCTACGGCATGGTGGCCGTGTCCCTTGGCGACGGATTCTCCGCAATATTCAAGGATCTCGCGATCGACGCCATCGTGGAGGGCGGGCAGACGATGAACCCCTCCATCGACGATCTTTCCAAGGCGATCGAATCCGTATCCGCGGATACTGTTTTCGTATTTCCGAATAACGGCAACGTGATCCTCGCGGCGCAGCAGGCCGCCGAGATCGCCGAAAACAGAGTGATCGTGATTCCCACCAAGAACGTGGCCATGGGCATTGCGGCGGCCGTCGGGTTCCAGCCCGATCTTTCGCCGGAAGAAAATGCTGAAAAGATGGCACAGGCCGCGGAGAACGTCCGCACAGCTACGATCACTTACGCCGTGCGCGACAGCGAGTTTGAGGCGCTCCACATCAAGCAGGGCGATATCATTGGCCTGGCGAACGGCAAGGTCACCGACAAGGGCGAGAATGTGCATGACGTTGCAGTGGCGGTAACCGGACAGATCGTGACAGAGGACGACAGCCTGATCACGCTGTACTACGGCGCAGATACCAGCAAGGAAGATGCCCAGGCGCTGGCGGATGAGTTCGCCGAAATATATCCGGATTGCGACGTGGATATCCAATACGGCGGACAGCCCCTGTATTTCTACCTGATTGCCGTGGAATGACCGTCTGTATACGTGATTGACGAGACAATAGCCGCTCTGTGCAAAACAACGCTGCACAGAGCTTTTTTAAGGAGTTAAGGAGTGAACGCTTTGTTTGACA
>JBGUIY010000041.1:0-13264 GCA_045113475.1 Christensenellales bacterium
AGTGAACGCCCTGCAGATCGTGCTCGGTATCTTCCTGGTCAAGGTCAGGTTCGATCTTGCCGCTTATCGCTCCAAAGCCCCGCGGGAGCTGGTGATCGCATGTATCGCGGGAACAGTCCTGTGCCTGGCGAATTACTGGGTGGAGGACATTGCGGGAGATGATTATAACCGCACGCTGCTCACCACGGCTTTTGTCTTGGTCTGCTGGGCGATCGCCTTATACAGGTATTTTAAAACATATCAGGAGCTGTTCGTCAACTGAGTATGACGCGGGCTCCTGCCATCAGGGGCAAATCCTTGGGAAAGCCGCCCATATGGCCGGTTCTTCCACGCCATACTTTTCTATCTCTCCAGCAGGTCAAACAGCGCGTCCTGCGACAGGACGCCGCGTTTCAGGTCCGGCGGCAGCTCTCCGCGCTCGTCGGCTTCATAATCCTCCTGCCATTCGCCGGAGGTGTAATAGGATTCGAGTAGCCGGAGCTGGTACGGGTCATGGGAAACCGCCGCCTCATCAAAGAGCCGTTCGAATTTTTCCACCCGTTCGATGCGGTCTGACCGGTAAAACCGTTTATAGGTCTTTCCGTTTCTGACTACCGTTTCGCTCCACATATCAGCCGGCCTGCACCAGAGGCCGCCCTCGCCGTAGAGGGCGCGGTACACGACCATCGGGGATTCATCCTCGGAATGCCTTGCCACCCCGATCACCTCGTAATCGTTGCCTTTGAAGTGGCGGTATCGGCCGCAGGGGATGGACTGCACTGCTTCTTCGTAGGTCATCTTCTGTTTCCTCTTCCTGAACGTATCTGTTATGAGGCGCCGTCCGCGGGTGTCGGCGCCCCGGCATATGCTTCTGTAAGGATCTTCTCCCATTGGCTGATGACTTCATGGTAGTTTTCCGGAAATGTGCTGTCGCCTGCCGCATAGATATAGCTTCCGTCATTCATATAGATACTCAGCCTGAATCCCTCGCCGTCCGGTACGTTCCTGCCGTACGCGGTAAAGCCGTTCCACGACGCCACATTATAAGTTTCGAAGACCTTCGTCAATGCGTCGGCGGCCTGCGGATCGATTTTCCGATAGCTTTCATTGTTCCCCACGGACAGATAGGGCTCGTTCTGAAGCATATGCATCGCGTAATACCGCGAGGCCGCTTTGCCGTGCAGGGTGAGTTCAAAGCGGGCGATGGACGCCGGGGCGGTCAGTGTTACCTTCAGGTTTTCGTCCACATCTGCCTGATAAACCATCTCATAATTGTCGATAATGGGAGAGGATGCGAAGACGGTCACCTTTGTACTGCCCGGTTTCAGGCCGGAGAAAATAAAATACATCTCATACGGCGAGCCTGTCTCAAATTCCTGAAGGTTCCCGCCATAGTCCTTTCGTACGGTATAGGCAACGATCTCCGGATCGCCGACGGCGATGCTGTATTCAAACCCGCCGCCGTCAAAAGAGGAGAAGACGAGAACGGCGTTCCCGCCGTCTTCAGGCATGCCTTCGGCATATGCCGTTCCGCAGATGAAAGACAGTACAGTCAAGCAGATCATCAGAACCGGGAATAACCTGAAGCATTTCGCTTTGTGCCGATACAGATCCATCGTGCTTCCCTCCTTCATGTGTGGCTGATTGCAGGATAAGCAGCTCTCCTGAGCGTGTCAGAAAACATGGCCTGTGTAACGGACAACGGTCAGGATGGCAGCGCCGATCACGATGATCAGGCCAAACCGCAGAAGGCTCTCGGACGCTTTATCGTTGGCGTCGTCCTCCGTCAGATGAAAATGGGCCGGATCATTCGGGTCGTACATCACATCGACCGGTTTTCCGATCTCGATTTTATCCCGTTCCCTGTATCCGTTTTCGTTTTCCAGCCTGTATTCCGTATGGTCCGCGGTAAACGCGATGACGGGAACATAGTACCTGACGGTTCCGTACCTTCCCGAACGGTGCTGTTTTTCAATGCAGTCCACGATTTTTCCCGCCGCATAGGCGGATTCCACCAGCTCTTTTTTACGCTGGTATTTTTTTGTATGCAGGGCAACCCCGATAAAAATGAAGCCGGTCAATGAAAAACCGAGAAACAGAATGAGGTACAGCAATCCGTCAGACATATCTGTTCACTCCGATCAAATGTAATTCTTGTGAGCCGCCGTTTTACGGTGCGGATGATTGCGGCGTAATCTTTCCCGGCAGGCTTGTTTCAGTCTCCTCCCGGGATGGAAAAGCGGGATTTCCGGTACCGGTCTTATCTGTCGGATTACTTCACCGTGATGGAATAGCTGCCCTCCAGGCGGTCTCCCTGTTTCATTGTTTTCACGCCGTTGTTGACCTTGACATTTGACCAGGCCGCTTTGATCCCGAAGCCCTCTTTGCCGAACCATACCGGGCCAGTACTTACAGAGGGGCTGTATACCCCGGCCTTGACAGTAAACGTGTAATGGGAGCGGGGCCTTACGAAGACATATATGCTGTTTTCCATGCCTTGCCGGAGGCCGAACAGCAGCCCGGACTTGCTCTCGTTGTAAACGGTGATCGTCGCGCCGGTATGTGCCTTAAGCCCGGTATCCCGAAAGATGCCGGACTCAGGCATTTCCTCCGTGCAGCTTATCAACAGCGCCTGCAGTTCCTCCGTCCACAGTTCTCCTGCGGCATTGCTGATGCTGCACAGCGCGTACCAGGCCACGCTGCGTCTTCCTTCTGCAATCAGTGCGCGGCAGTTTTCCGCAGCATTGTCCATGATTTTTGCTGCCAGGGCTTTGGCGTCGTCACTTTCAGTCTTTATCAGCCGGGAGAGCAGCTGATCGATCTTAACGCTGCCGTACTCGAGCGTTCCGGACTGACTGACAGGTGAAAAACCCGTTTCTGACAGCCTGCCGTACAGCGTGTCAAGGCGGGCGATATCCGGTACGGCCATTCCTGCCGCACACTGGAAAGCGGAATCGTACTCCCTGGCGGCTTCCATCGCGTCAAGCGCGTACGCCATTCCGGCATCGTCCGAGAGAAGCTCGTACTGTTCGAACGCCGAGTCATACTCGCCCTTTGCCAGCGCATCCGACGCTTTGGCTTTTGCCAGTTCGTGGCGGTATGCTTCCAGCTCTTCCTGTGTCGCCTGTTTCATGCCTGCGATTGTCTTGTAGCTTGACTGGGCTTCCTGGATGCTGCCTGCCGCCAGAAATGCGCGGAAACGCTTTACCTCGACAGCCAGTTCACAGTAAGGCATGTAATTTTTGATATCCTTTGTTTCAGGAACGCTCTCAAGAAGCGTTTTTGCGGCCTCAGGTTCACCCTGCGCCATGAGCTCCTGCGCCTGCGCCAGAGCGGCTTCCGGCAGGAGGCTGCTTTCCGGATGATCCTGCTTCAGGATCGCCACCGCTTCTCCGGGCTTACCGGATTCCATCAGCTCTCTCGCGTCACGTTCTGCGATGCCCTGCCGGCACCTTGTTATCCAGTAAACGGCATTTTCATCATTGAACCGCGCGAATATCGCCATTGATTCCTCGTACTGTCCCTGCCTGCACAGATTGGCTGCCTTTGTGCGGAGCGCGTTCTCCTGGTTCGAGCGCACGATGGCTGCTATGCCGAAGGCAATGCCGGCAATCACTGCCAGCAGGACGATCCGTCCGATCACTTTCTTGATGGCCATGGTATCCTCCCATGTCTTCGATCTATACTTCCCTCTGTAACTTGCCTGTCAATGGCAGCTGTCTGTAATAATATACCATGCCGGAGCGGTATTGGGAAGATGCTGCGCATATTTGCTGCCCGGTTTTTTCCGGAAGTGGCGGTTTCGGGCTTTTTGTGGTAGAATACACCCGACGGACAGAGGCGGGAAGTCTGCTGTCCGGCCTGCCGCCGCGGGGAAACCGGCTGGCAGCAGGTACATTATGCCATGGCAGGTGCTGACGAATCATGCTGATCAAACAGGATTTCTATTTTCATTCACTGAACGCCCACCGTCCGCTCCACATCCGTGTTCCGGATCATGGCGAACCGCCGTTCCCGGTCATGTATTTCTTTGACGGCCATAATCTGTTCCGGGACGAAGACGCCACCTATGGGAAATCCTGGGGGCTGGATGCCTTCTGCGCCGCATGGGACAAGCCGATGATCATCGTCGGCGTGGAATGCGCTCATGAAGGGAACCTCCGGCTCTCCGAATACCTGCCCTATGGAACCGGATACGGATGGCTCCGGGGCATTGAGCCCCTGGGACAAAGGACCATGGACGGCATCATCCATGAGCTGAAGCCCTATATCGACAGCGCTTTCCCGACCATCCCCTTCCGCGAGTGCACCGGCATCGGGGGCTCCAGCATGGGCGGCCTGATGGCTGCTTATGCGCTGGTCCACTATAATCAGTACATTTCCAAGGCGGCCTGCCTGTCGCCGGCCATCGGGAGCGTCAGCGGGATGCTCTGGCATGAAATGAACGAAACAGTCCTGAGCCCGGATACACGGATCTACCTTTCCTGGGGAACCAATGAAGGCTACGGGGGAGTGAAAGACCCGTGGACCGAGGATACTTCCAGCTGGCTGTATAAAACCTGCAGGGCCACGGCCAACAAGGTCATCAGCGCGGGCGGCGCGGGAAAGCTCTATTGCCAGATTGGCGGCAGGCACTGTGAAGCCGACTGGGAGAAGCAGAATGCCCTCTATATGCCCTTCCTGTGGCAGGAGTAGCATGATTGCCCGATGAGCGCGGCGGCGCGGAAACGCTCAAAACGATTAAAAACAGAATAGAAACATCATGGCATACCAGGCCGATTGACAATGGACTCAGAAAAGGTGTATAGTTTCAGCGTCACCCGGCAACCGGGTGGAATAGAGGCGCGGTCGACATCATTATTCTTCGGGAGCCTGCCGGGGCGACGAACGGAGAAAAAAGGGGAGACCGCCGAAGCGTCAGGCGAAGGCACGCCTGTACGCTGGGCAAACGGATAACATCCGTTTGACTGTCATGGCACAGGCCATGGAGCGCTATTCTCGCAATGATCCTTACCTGATAAGATCGTACGTGATGAGTAGCGAAGAATGGCTGCTCATCTGTTTTATTTGGAGGGTTTCACATGAAGAAGCTGCTTACTGTTCTGCTGGCTGTCGTAATGCTGACCGCCGCCGTTTCCGCTTTCGCGGAAGGCACTCTGCGCGTGGGGATGGAGTGCGGATACGCCCCCTACAACTGGCAGCAGGTGAACGAAACCGAATTCACTGCGGTCATCGCTGACAACAACGGCTATGCCGACGGCTATGACGTGCAGATCGCCAAGCGGATCGCCGCTGATCTCGGGATGGATCTGGAAATCGTCAAAACGGACTGGGACGGCCTGATCCCCTCTCTGAACAGCGGCAATATCGACCTGATCATCGCCGGCATGAGCCCCACCGCTGAGCGGAAGATGACGATCGACTTTACCGATTACTACTATCAGAGCGAGCTGGTGGTGGTCGTGCGCAAGGACGGCAAATACGCAGACGCCAAGTCTCTGAGCGACCTGACCGGCGCGGTCATCTGCGCTCAGCTCAATACCTTCCATGACACCGTGATCGATCAGATCCCCGGCGTCATCCACGACACGCCCCGCGAGACTTTCCCGGCCATGATCGTGGCCCTGAACAGCAGCGCCATCGACGGTTACATTGCTGAGCGCCCCGGCGCCGAGGCGGATATCATGGCAAACCCGGGCCTGACCTATGTCGCATTCGCGGAGGGTCAGGGCTTTGAAGCGGACGAAGCGGACACCGCCATCGCGATCGGCATCGTCTACGGCAGCCAGTACAAGGACACGATCAATGCGACCCTGGCCGGCATCAGCGAGGAAGAACGCGTTCAGATCATGGTGGACGCCACCAAGCGCCAGCCGCTGGTTGCCGAATAAGGGTCATCTGTCATAATAACACATCCGGCTTCATTTTATGAAGCCGGATGTGTTGCTCTGTCTGCAGGGACAGCGTTTTGATTTTCTGCTTTCAGCACAAAGGAGTTCGCATGAACGTACCATCCACTTTCTTCGGCTGGGTCTCCTTCCTGATGGACCGCTACGGCCAGCTTTTCCTCCAGGGGACCGGGATCACGCTGCTTGTCGCCCTGACAGGCACGATCCTCGGCTTCATCATCGGCCTTCTGGTCGCCATCGTGCGCACCGTGCCCATGCCCAAGGGGCGGTGGTACCGCAGGCTGCCGCTCAAGGCGGTTCACTTCCTGCTGAACCTCTATATCGAGGTCTTCCGCGGCACGCCCATGATCGTACAGAGCATGGTGATCTATTACGGTTCGATGATGATCGGCCTCATCAAGCGCGGCACGCCTGTTATGCCCGCCGCCATCTTCATCGTATCCATCAACACGGGCGCTTACATGGCCGAGATCATCCGGGGCGGCATCATCAGCGTCGACAAAGGCCAGAAGGAAGCGGCGACCGCCATCGGCATGACGCACTGGCAGGCGATGGTCCACGTGGTTCTGCCCCAGGCCGTGCGCAACATCATGCCCTCCATCGGCAACGAGTTTGTGGTCAACATCAAGGACTCCAGCGTGCTGAACGTGATCTCCCTGAGCGAACTCTATTTCACCGGCAAGAGCGCCGCCGGTAACTACGGCAGGTATTTCGAATCCTTCTTCATCATCGCCTGCATCTATCTGGTACTGACCTTTACAGTCACGCGCCTGCTGCGCCTGCTTGAGCGCAAAATGGACGGCAAGAAGAACTATACCATCTACGGCTCCCAGAGCGACAGCCACAGCAGCATCACCGTGAACGAGGAGGAGGCATGACCATGGAGAAGATCCTGGAAATACAGCACCTGGAAAAGCGCTTCGGCGATCATGTCGTCCTGAAGGACATCAGTTTTTCCGTGGAAAAGGGGGACGTCATCTGCATCATCGGTTCGTCCGGCTCGGGGAAGAGCACCCTGCTCAGGTGCATCAACTTTCTGGAGGAACCGTCCGGCGGCGAGATCCTCTATCACGGAAAGAACGCCGAAACCGCTTGCAAGCGCACCATCTATAACAGCAAGGTGGGCATGGTGTTCCAGTCCTTCAACCTGTTCGGCAACCATACCGTGCTGCAGAACTGCGTGCTCGGGCAGATGCAGGTCCTGAAAGTGAACCGGGCCGAAGCCGAAAAACGCGCGCTGACCTATCTCAGGCGGGTCGGAATGGACGGGTATCGGGCTGCCAGGCCGGCGCAGCTGTCCGGCGGGCAGAAGCAGCGGGTCGCCATTGCCCGGGCCCTCTGCATGGAGCCGGAGGTTCTGCTGTTTGACGAGCCCACCAGCGCCCTCGACCCGGAAATGGTCGGCGAGGTGCTCAACGTCATGCAGGATCTGGCCTCCGCGGGCATGACCATGCTGATCGTCACCCATGAGATGAGCTTTGCGCGCGACGTCGCCAGCCGGGTCCTGTTCATGGACGGGGGCGTCATCGTCGAAGACGCGCCGCCGCAGCAGCTCTTCAGCCGGCCAAGCCAGCCCAGGACCCAGGAATTCCTGAAGCGCGTATTGGCAAGACAATTGTGACTGAACGCCTGTGCCTCCACTCGGGGACACGGGCGCTTTTGCATTTGAACGTTTTCCGGACGCAGGCGGAGCGGGAAAAGGAACACTGTTTCAGTACTCCGTCCGGAGCCGTATCTAAGGGTGTTCCGGGCGGAAAGAACCCGGATAAACTGACGATGTCTGGAAGGCATGAGACGATGAGAACACTGGAAGAACTGCTCGGAAAAAACAACCTGAAAGATCCGGAAGACATTGACGCGCTTCTGGAACTGGCGGAAATCACGGGGCAGATGATCCGTGACGAACGGTACCCGGATATAGAGCGTCTGATCAACTATACGATCGGCAATGATTATTATGAGGCCTTCTCCTGGATGATGGCGGCGCTGCAGGAAGAATTCGACAGGAAGGAAAGCTGCCGCCTGAAGGACTTTACGTGCTTTATCGGCGGATCCGTTGCGGATTACGATGAATTCGTGAAGCGCCTTCAGGTCGATCTCAGGGCCATCGGCAATGACGTGGAAACCATCGTGGGCCGCGACGGCGAAGTGCAGTCTTTTTTCAATATCCTCACATACAGAACCGCTTATGCGAATATCTTTCTGGTCACAGAGGAGAACTTTGACACGAAGGACAACGACTTTATCCGGTATAAGCTGGCCTTCAAAAACGGCCGGTCGTCGGAAATGCCGGGTTCCTGATGATCAGGGAAAACGGATGACGACGGGTAAAAAGGAACAGAGGAGTGCCTATTTCTGACGCGGATTGACAAAAAAATCTGAAAGCAGCCATGGAACCTGCCTGAAAACTGTGGTATGCTTATACTGATTCAGAAAAGCGCTGCTGCCGGAGTATTATAACGACATATGACCGATCATGCGGCGCCGGCGGTGCAGCCGGTAGAAGGAGGCATCCATGGAATTCAAAGAAGTCGTCAGGAACCGTTATTCCTGCAAGAAGTTCAGTGACCGCCAGGTGAGCACGGATCAGCTGAACGCTATCCTGGAGGCCGGCCGCCTGGCCCCGACCGCAAAGAACCTGCAGGAGCAGCATGTGTACGTGCTGCAGTCGGCGGAGGCCCTGGCCAGGATCGACGCCGCGACTCCCTGCCGTTACGGCGCACCTACCGTACTGGTGGTCGCTTTCGACAGGAACAATGTGTTCACCTATCCCGGCGGAAAGCGTGATTCCGGCGTGGAGGACGCGACCATCGTCGCGACGCACATGATCCTGGCCGCGGCGGATGAAGGCGTCGACAGCTGCTGGATCAACTTCCTTGACCCCGGGAAGCTGGCAAACGCGCTCGGCCTGCCGGAGAATGAGGAAGTGCTGATGGTGCTTGACCTCGGCTATGCCGCGGAGGGCGCCGGCCCGCTGCCCAATCACAGCAGCCGGAAGCCGCTGAGCGAGACGGTCAGCTATCTGTAACCAGGACTTGGGAGGATTGACGCCATGAAAGAAAAGATCAATGTCACCGATTACGCGAACCTGATCACCAAAGCGCTGCCGAAGGGCATCCTGCTGAACACCAACGGGGACAAGTTCAACGCCATGGTCATCGGCTGGGGCCATCTGGGCACGCTGTGGAGCAGGCCCACCTTCCATGTGTATGTCCGTCAGGGCCGGTATACAAAAGCCCAACTGGACAAGACCGGCGAGTTTACCATCAGCGTGCCGTTGGATCATCCGGACGCCGATATCAACAGGATCTGCGGCTGGCAGTCCGGGCGCGACATCGACAAGGCGGCAGCGGCGGGCCTGAAACTGGAAAGCGCCGAAGTCATCCATACGCCGGGCATCCGGCAGTATCCGCTGACGATCGAATGCCGTATCCTATATGCGCAGGATCAGGAACTGCCAAAGATCCCGGAAGACATCCGCAACAGGATGTACCCGCAGGATGTGGACGGTGCTTATCCCATGGCGAACAGGGACTGCCATACCATGTACGTGGGGGAAATTGTTGACGCCTATATCATCAGGTAAGGAGCGTTCAGGTGAAAGCAATGACTTTCAGAATGGCGGCGGAAGAGGACTGCGCCCTGATCCTGCGCTTCATCCGTGCTCTGGCCGCTTATGAGAAGATGTCCGATCAGGTGGTGGCGACGGAGGAACTGCTTCGGGAATGGATCTTTCAGAAGCGGAAGGCCGAAGTCCTGTTTGTGTGCGAGGACAATGCGGAGGTCGGTTTTGCGCTGTTCTTCCATAACTTTTCCACATTTCTCGGCAGGGCGGGCATCTGGCTGGAAGACCTGTTTGTGCTTCCGGAATACCGGGGAAAAGGATATGGCAGAGCGCTGCTGGCAAAGCTGGCTCAGATCACGGAAGAGCGCGGCTGCGGGCGCCTGGAATGGTCATGCCTGAACTGGAATCAGCCGGGCATCGGGTTTTATCGGTCGCTGGGCGCGGCCCCGATGGATGAATGGACGACGTACCGTCTGACCGGCGAAACCCTTTCGGAGACGGCAAAACAATAAGGATACTTCCGATGAGAATGGAGAAGGGGCGATGAAAACAATGAGCCTGAACGGCAGTTCCGCAGGAACCGGGGCACAGCAACGCCGCAGCATATACAGCAGGGGGATCCGCTGCTTATTCGTCCTGCTTGTGTGTCTGGCGCTGCTCCTTCCCGCCGCTTGCCTGGGTGAGGAGGCGAAGGAAACAATCCTGACCAGGGGGCCGTTTGAATATGTCCTACGCCCCGGCGGAGGAGCCGAAATCGTCGGCTACAGCGGCGCCGAGGAGCGCCTCACCATCCCGAAGACCCTGGACGGGCATCCCGTCACGGCGATCCGCGACTTCGCCTACTCCTCCTCTGCCGCAGATGACTGGCGGCTGGCTGCCGTGACCATTCCCGCCCAGGTGACCGACGTCGGCGCGAATCCCTTCGCAGACTGCATGGCCCTGGCGCAGATCAGCGTGCCGGCGAACCATCCCACCCTGATGGTCTCGGACGGCGCGCTGTACGATCGGCGAACGGACACGCTGATCGCTTATCCCGCCGCTGCTGCTGACGTGAATGTCACCGTTGCCCCCGGAACGAAAGCCATTGGAGATTCAGCGTTTTCCGGCTGCGGAGGGCTCGTCTCAGCAGACCTGCCGGAAGGGCTCGTCTCCATCGGCGACAGGGCGTTCCTGGCGTGTGCCTCCCTGACGGACGTCTCGCTGCCGGACAGCCTGACCGAAATCGGCGATCATGCCTTTGCCAACTGCACCTCTCTGACGGAGGCCGCGCTGCCCGGCGGCCTGACCGCCCTCGGGCAGGAGGCCTTTTCGGGCTGCTCTTCCCTGGCATCCGTCACGATCCCGGACAGCCTGACGGACCTGCCGTCCAATCCGTTCACCGACTGCACTGCCCTCACGCATATCGGGCTTTCCGCTGCTCACCCGACCCTGTGCCTGGAGGACGGCGTCCTGTATGATCGGCCGGCCGCGCGTCTGGTCTGGTATCCCTCCGGGAGGACGGACGCCTCCTTCACTGTGCCCGCGTGGGTCCGGGAAATCGGCGCTTACGCCTTTTCGTCCCGCAGCCTGGCCTCCGTCACGCTTTCCGAAGGAGTCGCGGAGATCGGCACAGACGCTTTTTCCAGGTGCCGTGCGCTCACTTCCGTGGATCTGCCAGGAAGCCTGCGGTCCATCGGCGACAGTGCCTTTTTCTTCTGCGGTTTGAGCGATGTGGACCTTCCGGAAGGTCTTGCGCGGATCGGACGGCAGGCCTTCGGTTATTGCCGCATGACCGCTCTGAAGCTGCCGGAAGGGCTTACGGAGATCGGAGAAGAAGCCTTTTCCTCCTGTACTTCACTGACGGAGGTCTCTTTTCCCTCTACCCTGGAACGGATCGGCAGAAATGCCTTTTATTATTGCACCTCTCTCACTGCCGTTTCCCTGCCTGAGGGGGTGACCGGGATCGACGACGAGGCGTTTTCCTGGTGCGGCAGCCTGAAGACCGTCTCGCTGCCCGCCAGCCTGGCCTTTGTTGGGCAGGACGCGTTCCACCACTGCGGGGAAGGCCTGGCCTTTATTGTCCCGCGAAGCGGATACGCGGAAGACTTCTGCCTGAGATATGGATATGCCTACGCCTATGCAGACGCCCCGTCCGACCTCGTCAAAACGGACGCTCCCTGGGTCCTCATGCATCCGGAGCTTCAGGAGCCCTTCATCGGGCGCGACCGGATGAACCTGTATGTGTACTGGGCCCAGGTCCGTTTGAAGGCGACGGGGCGGTGGTACCAGGGCGATGAGTGGGACTGCACAGGCAACCTGGGCAGCCATACCATGTCGGAAATCAGCGCCTTCATGCGGTCCAACGCGAGAATGGACCATGACGGAACGGTGGACGATACCGTGATTGGCCTGCTGGCGGACGTGCCGGATGCCCCGGAGGTCCTGGTGGGCGGGTTCTACGACTGTATGAACATCCTGACGGGCGGGGACCGGTACGGGGATATGACGAGGGTCGACCGCTCCTCCCCCCGCGATGCGGTCAAATGGGTCCAGATCTGCCTGAAGGGCCTTGGCTACTATAACTCGGCTATCGACGGGAAATTCGGCTCCGGTACCCTCCGGGCCCTGCATACCTTCCAGAAAAAATACGGCTGGCTGGAGCGGGACCATGTGTCCTACGGCGTCGCCCGGAACCTGCTGGAGCGCTATGTGGCCGCCGGCGGAGACCCTGACGAGCTGCCGTCGTCTGACTGACGAACGCCGTATACAGGGTGACAGGAGACCTGTATTCCTTTGAATATATCGTTTCACAGGAGGACTGAGCATGGACATGTTCCCTGAAGCGCTGCTGAGCGAAAAAACTGATAAGATCCCGGAAGAATATGACTGGTTTGCGCCGCTGATCGGCGACTGGGACTGTGACTACTATGACGAACCGGAAAAGGGCCATCAGCGCCATGTCGTCGGGGAATGGATCTTCAGGAGGATCCTGGAGGGAACCGGAGTGCAGGATGTTTTCATCTTCCCCTCCAGAAGCACAAAGGCGGCTGACCCGCAGCCGGACGGCGAGTACGGCACCTCTCTGCGCATGTTCAACAGGAAAAACGGCTGCTATGACGTGGTATATACCTGCGAAACATGCATGAAAAGGCTGACCTTCCAAAAGGAAGGAGACAGGCTGGTGGGCAAAGTGCTTGACGAGCGCAATGCTTTCTGGGTTTTCTCCGACATCACCCGGGACCGCTTTCACTGGGAGAACATC
Organism: Christensenellales bacterium; assembly: GCA_045113475.1. Lineage (GTDB taxonomy): Bacteria > Bacillota > Clostridia > Christensenellales > Aristaeellaceae > UBA4246. The sequence continues at coordinate 12,695 of JBGUIY010000041.1, forward strand.
CTGATCAGGGAAGACGGAACCAAGGAACTGGTCTGTGAGATCTTCGGAAAGCGGGTGACCGGCTCTTAAAGCCTGAATGATAAGCGGCAGCGGCTGTTTTGCGTATATCCCCATATGCCGGAGGTGTATTGATGCGCTCGGTGCAATTTCATAAACTCGTGCGTGACAGGATCCCCGAAATCATCGAAAAAGCAGGGAAGGAGTGCTCGACCGCCGTCCTTGCCGGCGATGAGTATCTTGCGATGCTGGATGAGAAGCTGAACGAGGAACTGGCAGAATACCAGGAAAGCAAATCTATGGAAGAGCTTGCCGATCTGCTGGAGGTCATTCACGCCGTCGCGTTGGCACGCGGAAGCTCGTTCGAGCAGGTGGAAAGCATCCGGCGGGAGAAAGCGGAAAAACGCGGCGGATTCAAAAAGCGGATCCTCCTGCTGGAAGTCCGGTCAGATGAATGAAATTGTATGATGAACGTTTATATCGACGCTGACGCCTGCCCGGTGACCCGCATCGCGGAAGAAATCGCCCGGCGTTACGTGGTTCCCGTGACGCTGCTCTGCGATACCAGCCATG
>JBGUIY010000042.1:0-18698 GCA_045113475.1 Christensenellales bacterium
GGGCGACCTGGAACTGAGCAAGGTGCTGGTAAGTGACCTTGCGGCGGATGCGAACCAGAAGTTCACATTCACAGTAACGCTGGGCGATACGACGATCAACGGCACGTACGGCGGCATGACGTTTAAGGACGGCGTGGCGACGGTCGAGCTGAAGGGCGGCGAGAGCGCGACAGCGACAGGCCTGCCGACAACAGTGACCTATACGATCACCGAAGCGGAAGCGGAAGGCTTCCAGGTGACGGGCCAGACAGGCGACACAGGCTCGATCAGCAAGACAGCGAGCACAGCGGAGTTTGAGAACACCCGCGAAACTGGCGATCTGACTGTAAGCAAGAAAGTGAAATCGATTATAGCGACTGATCTTACTGTCGGATTCACTTTCAAGATTACACTTGGTGACACATCGATCAACGGGACCTATGGTGACATGGAATTCACAGATGGTGTTGCCGAGATCACGCTGAAGGACGGCGAGAGCAAGACTGCCGTTGGTTTGCCGACTACCTTGAAGTTTACGGTTGAAGAACCTGACAGCAAGGGCTTCGTTGTTACTAAGTCTGGAGAAACCGGTGAAATCAGTACGGAAGCTTCCGAGGCTGCTTTCACAAATACCAGAGCACTGATCAATCTCACCATCCGCAAGACCTGGGTTGACTTTGACAACGCGCAGGGGCTGCGGCCGGCTACGATTAGAGTCTACCTGCTGGCGAATAACGAGAGGATAGACTATGTTACGTTGAACGCATCCAATGGTTGGGACAGGACGATCAGGAACCTGCCTGTGTATGACGACAACGGCAAAGAGATCCGGTATACATGGCGTGAACAGGATATTCCGGGTTACACGCTGATCCAGACCTTTGTCAATGGGTTCACGACACACTTCATCAACGCGATTGATGAGTACGGAACGCCCTTGGGCCTCGGCCAGGTGTTCATCAACGTGGGCGACTGCTTCGAGTAACAGCGGTCCGCTGCGGCGGCGCAGGGATCGGATGGGTTCAACCCTCCGGCCCGCGCCCGCCGGGGACGGCGCCTGAACGAAAGCGGTTCCTCCCCACGGGGGATGAAAACGAAAGGAGATTCGAAACATGAAAAGAATCAGCGCTCTGATGCTGGCGATTCTTCTGCTGCTGACCCAGGGTCTCGCATTGGCCGAGGAAACGACAGAAGCGGCAGAGCCCCGGGTATATGAAGAGCTGGTAGTGGGCAACACCACCAAAATGCAGGGCTACTTCTTTACCGAGCTCTGGGGAAATTCTACTACTGACATAGACGTGCGCCTGCTGCTGCACGGCTACTGCCTGGCCACCTGGGACGGCAATGCCGGCATGTTCATGTTTGATAAGAATGTCATCAGTGATATCGACATCGCTGATGACGCGAACGGGAACAGGAGTTATACCCTGTCCCTGCAGGATGATCTGTATTACTCTGACGGAAGCAGGATCACCGCGTGGGATTACGCGTTCTCCATCCTCTTCCAGATCGCCCCCGAGCTGTATGGCGCGGGCGGCAAGCCCATCCGTATCGAGCACCTGCAGGGCTTTGACGAGTACCTGAACGGCACTGTGCCTTATCTGTCCGGTGTGCGCGTGACCAACGACCAGACCCTGGTGATCACGGTGCGCGGGGAATACCTGCCCTTCTTCTACGAGTTTGGTATGCTGCTGTACAACCCCTATCCGATCAAGGAAATCGCCCCCGGCGTGACCGTGAAGGACGATGGGAACGGCGTGTACCTGGCCAATGAGGATAATACCGTGACGGAGCCTGTCTTTACTTCCGAGCTCATCAGACAGGCTGTGCTTGATCCGGAAACGGGCTATATGTCCCACCCCAAGGTGGTCAGCGGCCCCTATACCCTGACCAGCTGGGACGGCGAGGTGGCGGAGTTCGCCATCAACCCGTACTTCAAGGGCGATCCCCGCGGCGCGGTGCCCACGATCCCGAAGCTGGTTTTCACCCTGGCAGATAACAATACCATGGTAGAAAAGCTGGCGAACGGCGAGTTTGGCCTGCTGAACAAGGTGGTCAAGCTTGATACCATCGAAGCGGCCCGCGAGCTGGTGGACAACGGCTTTGAAATGAACAACTATCCGCGCATCGGTCTCAGCTACATCAGCTTCGCCTGTGAAAAGCCCACTGTGGCCTCCAAGGCGGTGCGGCAGGCCATCGCCTGGAGCATGGACCGCGATCAGCTGGTGCGCGAGTATACCGGCGACTACGGCATCCGCATGGACGGCTATTACGGTCTGGGCCAGTGGATGTACGGCGCGATCAACGGCACCATCGCGGGTCCCTTCGATCCGCCGGAAAACCCCAGCGATACGGCGGCCATGGCCGAGTATGAAGCCAAGCTGGCCGAGTGGGACGCGCTGAACCTGGACAACCTGACCGTTTACACCCTCGATCCTGAAAAAGCGCGCGCGCTGCTGGACGAGGATGGCTGGAAGCTGAATGCCGACGGCATCCGTGAAAAGGAGATTGACGGACAGAAGGTCATCCTGGATCTGAAGATGATCTATCCTGCGGGCAACAAGATAGAGGATTCCTTTAAAGCGAACCTGATCCCCAACCTGGAGAGCATCGGCATCCGCCTGACTCTGGAGCCCGTGCCCATGGCTGAACTGCTGGAGCGCTACTACAAAAAGGGCGAGCGGGACATGGACATGATCTATCTCGCGACGAACTTCGATATCGTGTTCGATCCCAGCGTCAACTTTATCGTGGACGAGAATGGGAACCCGAACTGGTCCTATACCAACGAAACGGACGAAGAACTGTATCGCCTTGCGGTGGAGATGCGCTCCACCGAGCCGGGTGATGCGCTGGAATACTGCTATCGCTGGATCGCGTTCCAGGAACGCTTCAACGATACACTGCCGATGCTGCCGCTGTACAGCAACATGTACTTCGATTTCTATCTGAAGGATCTCCATAATTACCTGATCGGCGAGAACGTAGCCTGGACCACGGCCATCGTGGCGGCTGGCCTGTATGAAGCGCCGGAGGGAGAGGAGACCGGGGAAACGGAGGAAGGCGGCCTGATCTTCGATGACTGACCGTCCGAATACGGACGAAGCGCGCAGCGCTCAGGGAGCCCGGCTCTCTGAAGCGCTGCGTTTTGCCATTACCGGGGGCGTGTGCTTCGCCGTTGAATTCGTATGCCTGGTACTGCTGCGCGACACCGTGGGCCTGGACACGCTGGTGGCGACGCCGCTGGCGTTTCTGGTGTCGGTGGCGCTCAATTACCTGATGTGCGTCAAATGGGTGTTCCGGGGCGTCGGCGCGCAGAAGCGCTCAGCGCAGGCCGGCTTCCTGCTGACCAGCGTCATGGGCCTGCTGCTCAATGAAGGGCTGATGTTCCTGTTCCGTATTCTGTTCGGGGAGGATCAGCCGGTCGTCACCCTGTTTTCCTTCACCGTGACCATGTATATGGTCAACAAGGTGCTGGCGACGCTGCTGGTGATGATTTGGAATTATTTCACAAAACGCTATATCCTGCGAAAAAAGGCTTGACAGGCAGCGGTGATTCTGATATTATAACGACGGTTAGAGCACCCTAACCACCACAAAAAGGTTTGATCCGTCTCCAGGTCAAACCATCGTCTCCGGAATTACCGCCTCCTTTATCTTACTCCTTCGTCTTATGACATCCCCGCCGGGCGCTCGGCGGGGTTTTCGTTTGTTCTCATGCCTGCGGGAAAACGTTTTGCCGGCAAGCCCGGGGAACGAAGGCTGTTTTATCATCTTGCATGCGCAATCAGTTTATGGTAAGATAATAACAACAAAATCTGTTATCATACAACCAAAGCATCGGTACCGGCACGACAAAAAACAGAAAGGTGATGTGTATGTCAAAAATCAGGAAATCGACGTGCTGTCTTCTCATCGTGGCATTGGTCCTCGTGCTCTGCGGAAGTTTTCTGGCCTGCCTGTTCAACACGGGCATGTTCTCCGTGAACGTATCGCGTATCAGCTTCGATACCGCCAACGGCACGCTGAGCGGCCTGCTCTACATGCCGAAGGACGCCTCCGCGTCCAATCCCCGGCCCACTGTCATCCTGACCCACGGTTACCTGAACTCCGCGGAAATGCAGGATGCCAACGCCATCGAGCTGAGCCGCCGCGGCTATGTGGTGTTCGCGTTCGATATGTATGACCACGGCCACAGCGACATCAGGAACGAAGTGTACGAACCCTACGCCCCCTACGGCGCTTTCCTGATGACGTGGGCGCCTTTCTGGGTCAATTCCATGAACGACGCGGTGCAGTACATCTATGAGCAGCCCTACGTACTCAAGGATGAAAACGGCAACGGCGTCATCGGCGTCACGGGTCACAGCATGGGCGGCTTCTCCAGCACCATGGCGGTCTTCAACGACGAGCAGGCCTTTGCGGCGACCGGCGTCCGCAAGATCATGGCCAACCTGACCGAAGGCAGCGACTTCAACTATTCCGGCATCTTCGGCGTCACGGCGGACGTGTTCAACCAGTCCGGCGGCGGCCGTACCCTGGGCAAGGTCGCGGCGCAGTACGACGAGTTCTTCTTCAACGCTCCGGAGGATCCCGCCGGCGCCACCGTCAGGAAGAAGGATTATGTGGGGACGCCTGACGGCAAGACCTTCCTGCAGCAGGAAAACGGCCAGGCCAATACCTGGTACGAAACCAGCGACGGCGGGAAGCGCATCATCTACCAGCCCGCGCAGACCCACCCCTGGAACCACTTCTCCAAGACGACCACCACGAACGCGATCGAGTTCTATACCACCGCTTTCGCCGCTTACAACAACGGCATCAGGGATATTCCCGCTTTCAGCCAGATCTGGCAGTGGAAGGAAGCCTCCGAATGTGTCGCTCTGGTCGGCTTCATCCTGTTCCTGCTGGCCATCGCCAGGCTGCTGACCGGCCTGCCCTTCTTCTCCCGGGCGAACACCGGCGCGCTGGTGCCCCGGAAAGGCGCTACCGGCTCCCGTCTGATCGTCGGCATCGTGATCATGGTGATCGCGATCCTGCTGCCCGGCATCCTGTTTGAGACGCTGTACGGCTGGGATACCGCTTCCACCGGCATGAACATCGTATTCTGGGCCGCGCTGGTCCTCGGGCTGGGCGGCTGCGCATACGGCGTCCTGCAGTTTAGCAAGACCAAAGAAAAGAAGTTCCTGACCGGCGGCTGCTTCGCGCTGGCGGCCGGCGTGCTGCTGGCTGTCCTGGGCAAGGTGAACCTGTACACCGCCGCCACCACCTGGACCGCGCCTGTGGTCAACGATATCGGCAAGTGGACCGTCGGCTGCACCTTCATCGCCCTGCTGATCATGAGCCTGGTCTTCCTGTTCGACAAGTCCAGAGACGGCGTGAAACTGGCGGATTACGGCGTGACCTTCAAGCCCATGGCGATCGTCGCGGGCCTGTGCACCGCGGTGGTATCGGTCGCTGCCGCCTATGCGCTGCTGTTCCTGATGGATCTGATCTTCAAGACCGACTTCCGCATCTGGACCTTCGCGTTCAAGACCTTTGACGCGAATATCTGCCCCGCGATCATCCGCTACCTGCCCACCTTCCTGGCCTTCTACATCGTCAGCACCGCGTCCATCTGCATCAATACGAACACCGAGCGGCTGCAGGGCTGGAAGGGCTACTGCGCAGCGATCCTGCTCAATGCGGGCGGCGCGCTGCTCTGGCTGATCCGCCAGTACGTGACCCTGTTCTCCACCGGCGTCGCAGCACATCCCACCGCTGCGCTGAGCGGCATCGTACTGGTCGCCATGGTCGTCACCCTGGCCATCGCTGCCTGCATCAGCCGCTTCCTGTACAAGCGCACCGGTAACATCTGGACCGCCGCTTTCACCAACGGCCTGCTTATGACCATCATGACCGTAGCGAATACGACGGTATTCTACAAATGATCTGATTTGATCTGTCCGGGCTGCACAGCCCGGACAGCAAAAGCGGAGCTTTCGGCTGCTGATGAGGCGGCAGAGAGCTCCGCTTTCAATTTTTGGATCAAACATGTACTGTTGACAAACGCCTGCCGTTGTATATATAGTATAAGGCGATGATACGGAACCGGGGGAACACCTGAGATGAGCATACTGATCCGCAGACTGTACGTCCCGCTGGCGGTCTTTCTGGCAGCAACGCTGCTGACGGCGGTTCCTGCCTTTGCGGGGGATGGGCTGACAGTCCGCCATGACGGGATCATCGAAAGCTACGGCAGCAACACCCTGCTGGTGGACGCGCCGGCCGCGGGCAGCCTGACCGTGACGGTGCGGGATGATTACAGCCTGTTCAGGACCCTCCGGCAGGAGGTGCCCGCGGGGGAAAGCGCTTTGCGGTGGGACGGCCTCCGGGACGACGGGCAGCGGCTGGGCATCTACAACGGCATATATACCTTGGAGGCGGTGCTGGTATGCCCGGACGGCGCCTCCTATACCGCGGCCGCCCAGGCGGAAGGCCGGAGCCGGCAGGCGCTTTTGTATGCCCTGCCCAGCGCCGGCGTCCTGTATCAGGACGGCGGGCGATGGTTTGCAGAGGTTGGAACTGTGAAGTCGGGCGCCGTCGTCATGACCGTGGCGGCAGCACAGGCGCCGGACGAGGCGCTGGTGACCAGGCGGCGCGTCCTCGGCGAAAAAGGGGTGGGCCGCCTGAACTGGAACGGAACGGTCAACGGCAAAAAGGTTCCGGAAGGCCGGTATCTGCTGTGCTGCTGGGCGGAGGAGAATCCGGATATCCGGATCACGCTGGAAATCACGGTCGCCGATGGCGCGCCGCAGGCAGCGGCCGTCGCGCCGACCGGCTCGGTCATGCCGGAGGCGGGGGCGGACGACGCGGCCCTTTGGGCGCTTCTGCAGAAGCCCCGGGTGGTGGCGAATGTTCAGAATATCAAACGCCAGAAGATCTATGAGCGGCCGGACCGCGGCAGCGTTGTATTGGGGACCCTCTTCGGCCAGAGCCAGGGCGTAGAGGTGCTGGCTGTCGAAGGCGGCTGGGCGAGGATCCGCGCCTGGCAGCACGAACGCGTCCTATTGGTGACCGGATACGTGCCGCTGAAGGCGCTGAAGGTGGTTTATCCCAACGGCCCCTACGGCCTGGTGATCGACAAAAAGGCGCAGACGCTGACGCTGTATGAAAACGGCGTCCGGGTGGCTGCCATCCCGGTGTCCACCGGCCGCGCTGAGCAGGGAAGGCCCTACCTCGAAACCGCCCCGGGCGCTTTCCTGACCGACGAGCATATCGGCGTTTTTACCGACGACGGCGCCAATTACGCCTTCCCGATCCGGTACGACGGCAATAACCTGCTGCACCAGCTGGGCTACCGGGTCCGGGAACGACACGCGGATTATACCTACCAGCGTGCGCTGCTGGGCACGAAGGCCAGCCACGGCTGCGTCCGGCTGCCGGACCACCCGGTGGACGGCAGCGGCGTGGACGCTTTCTGGCTGTGGACGCACATGCCCTGGCACACGCCGGTCCTGATCCTGGAGGACTGACCATGAAGCGGAACGGGGGGAGCGGAATGAGAGAAGCGCCTGTCAGCGTAATTTCGCTGGAAGAGCTCGACGGCAATATAAAACGCGCCCGTGAACGCCTTGCGCGCCTGCGCGGAGCATACCGGTGCGGTCTGCTGAGCGGGCAGCAGCTCAGGCATGAGGCCGCCCTTGTCTTTGAGGAGGGCTTTGAGTCCTTTCTGACGGACAAAAGGCTCAGGCTCAGGGTCGCCCCCGGAGACTGGCCGGTGTTTGCCGATGCGCTGAACGCCTGGAAAAGCGACCGTCAGGAGGCGCGCCTCCGGGCCTGCTCATGGCTGTATTTTTTCGTCGGGAACGAAGCAAAGGATATCCGGTTCAGGGACGAGGCGACCGCAGCCGACAAGGCCGGCGTTCTGCGGCTCATGGAGGCTTTTCATGTGCCGGCGGAATACTTCCGGCCGGTACCGGAAGGGATCGTCTGTCCGGATGAGCGGCCGGCCCACTTCCCGTCAGAGTTCATCGTCGGCGACTGCATCTGGGTCAATGACGATAGTCTGGCGCAGGGCTGCTGCAGGCCCGGGGAGGAGATCACGCTTGTGGACCATCACGGCCTGAAGACGGAACTGCGGATCGGACGCCGGATCCCGGATGCGGAAAAAAGCAGCCGACAGGGCGCGGATTATCTCTGCACCGGCAGCGTCGGGGGATACACATCGGCCAGAAAACGGGAGATCCGGGTGTATATCCGGGACGGAAGGGTGTCCTCTTTGCGGTTTTTTAAGGAAAGCGACGATTATGTCGTCGATTGTCCGTTGTGGCGGGAGTACCGGAAAGACCGGGATGAGATCGCCGGGATCCGCGAGCGGATCATTGACGGCATGATCGATAATCTGAAATAAAAAAGAGGCCGTCGGCCTCTTTTTTATATACGGATATGAATATCTTGCAATGTTCCGGTCAGCCCTTCACATGGCATGCGACCCAGTGGCCCGGCTCGACCTCGACCAGATCCGGTTCGCTGTGCATGCACTGGTCGCAGGCGTAGGGGCAGCGGGCGGCGAATCGGCAGATGGGCTTGGGCTCGATGGGGGAGGTGACCTCGCCCTTCAGCACGATGCGCTTCATCTGCTGGTGGATATCGGGGATCGGGATGGCCGAGAGCAGGGCCTGGGTATACGGATGGATGGGCTTTTCGAACAGCTGCTCGGAAGGCGCCTTCTCCACCATCCTGCCCATGTACATGACGGCGATATCGTCCGCGAAATGGTTCACTACGGACAGGTCGTGGGTAATGAAGATGTAGGTCAGCCCTTCCTTGGCCTGGATATCTTCCATCAGGTTGAGGATCTGCGCCTGGATGGAGACGTCCAGCGCCGAAACCGGTTCGTCGCATACGATGAACTTGGGCTTCATGGCCAGGGCGCGGGCGATGCCGATCCTCTGGCGGCGGCCGCCGTCCAGCTCGTGCGGATAGGTGTCGTACAGGCGCTCCGCCAGGCCGACCGTGGCCATCAGCTCCAGCACGCGCTGCTCGCGCTGCTTTTTGTCCTTGATGATCCCGTGGAGCTTCAGGGGTTCCGCGATGGTCTGGCTGACCGTCATACGGGGATCCAGAGAGGAGAAGGGGTCCTGGAAAATGATCTGCATCTTCTGGCGGAGGGCCCGCATCTCTTCCTTGCTCAGGGCGGTGATGTCCTGGCCGTCAAAGATCACTTTGCCCGAGGTGGGCTCCAGCAAACGGAGGATGGATCTGCCGATCGTGGATTTGCCGCAGCCGGATTCGCCCACGACGCCGAGGGTCTTGCCCCGCTCGATCTGAAAAGAAACGTCGTCCACGGCGTGGAGCATTCCTCTTGGTGTGCTGAAATACTTTTTCAGGTGCTGCACATCAAGCAGAATATCTCTTTTGTCATTCTCACTCATTTGCATATCCTCGCTTACAGACGATCTTCGTCTTTTCCGTCTTCATACAGGCAGCATGCGACAAAGTGCGTATCCGACAGCATCTTCTTCGGGGGCTTGGCCTCCCGGCATTTGTCCGTGGCATAGTCGCAGCGGTCCGCGAAAGCGCAGCCCTTGGGCAGGTTGGAGGGGTCGGGCATCAGGCCGCGGATGGGCTTCAGCCGGGCCGTCCTGTCCTTGATATTGGGAAGGGAATTGAACAGGCCGCGGGTATAGGGGTGCCTGGTGCGGTCGAAAATGTCTTCCAGCGTGCCGTGCTCCACGATGGAGCCGGCGTACATGACGGATACCTCGTCGCACATTTCGGCGATGATGCCCAGGTCGTGGGTGATCATCAGGACCGAGGTGCCGAACTTGTCCCTAAGCTCTTTGATCATCTCCAGCACCTGCGCCTGCACCGTCACGTCCAGGGCGGTAGTGGGCTCGTCCGCGATCAGCAGGGCGGGGTTGCAGGCCAGCGCCATGGCGATGACCACGCGCTGTTTCATGCCGCCGGAGAACTGGTGCGGATAGTCGGTTTTACGGCTGCCCGGGATACCGACCAGCTCCAGCATCTCTTCCGCCCGCTTTTCGGCTTCCTTGGCGTTGCATTTCTGGTGCAGCTGCACGGATTCCGCGATCTGGTCGCCGACGGTGAAGATCGGGTTCAGCGCCGTCATGGGATCCTGGAAGATCATGGCCACCTTGTCGCCGCGGATCTTCTGCATCTCCGCGTCGGTCTTTGCCGGGACGCTTTTCCCGTTGCTGTCCATTTTGATGATCGGCTCTGAATCCAGCGTGACCGTGCCGCGGACGATGTGCCCGGTGGTTTCGGGAAGCAGGTTCAGGATCGTCAGTGCGGTGGTGGTTTTGCCGGCGCCTGTTTCGCCGACCAGGCCGAGGGACTTCCCCTTCGATATGGTAAGATTGATGTCGTTCACCGCCTGGACGGTTTCTTCTTCCGTGCGGTATTCCACCACCAGGTCTCTGATTTCAAGCATCGGTTTCAAATCTTTTTCCATATCGTCACCTACTTCTTCAGTCGGGGATCCATCGCGTCGCGCAGGCCGTCACCGATCAGGTTGAAGGCGCTGATGGTCAGCAGCAGGGCGATGCCGGGGCCGAGCACCAGGTAGCTGTTGCCGCGGATGTAAGCTCTCGCGCCGGACAGCATGTTGCCCCAGTCAGGCGTCGGCGACTGGATGCCCATGCCGATGTAACTCAGGGTGGACACCGACAGGATGCGGCTGCCGATCGCCAGCGCGTACTGCACAAAGATAGGCGCCATGCAGTTCATCAGCAGATGCTTGAGGATGATGGTGTGGTCCTTGGCGCCGATGGCCTTGGCTGCCTCGATATATTCCTGCTCGCGCACCGTCAGCACAGCGGAGCGCACGATGCGGGTAAATTTCGATATGTAGGATATACCCAGGGCAAGGCTGATATAAAAGACATTCGGCTTGAACGCGCTCATGATGGCGATGGCCAGCAGCAGGCCGGGGATGGCCAGCAGCACGTCCGTGCAGCGCATGATCACGTTATCCAGCTTGCCGCCGTAATAGCCGCTGATGGAGCCAAGGATGCCGCCGATGATCAGCGCGAAGGTCGTGGCCGCCAGACCGACCGTCAGGGACGCCCGCGCGCCGTAAACGATGCGGCACAGCATATCGCGGCCCAGCTCGTCCGTGCCCAGCCAGTGCGCGGCGGAGGGCTTCTGAAGCCTCTGGGGCACATTGATTTTACACGCGTCCTTCTGATAGTCCCAGAACAAGTCAGCAGTACAGGCAGCCAGGATGATGACCCCGAGTACGACCAGGGCTGCCATCGCGATCTTGTTTTTACGGAACCGCTTCCATATCTGTCGCGCCTGACTCTCTTTCTTCTTACTTGTTCTTTCTCTTGCCATTTTTGTTTCCCTTCACATATTGGGCTTTGATACGCGGGTCAATAAGCCCGTAAAGTATATCAACCAGCAGGTTGATGATGCTGACCATCACGGATACGAACACCATGCAGCCGATAACGGTGGGCGTATCGTGGAGCTTGATGTTATCTATCATCAGACGGCCGACTCCGGGGATCGCGAACACGGTTTCGATCGCGACGGAGCCGCCGACCAGTTGTCCGAAGTTCAGGCCGGCCACGGTGATCGAGGGGAGCACCGCGTTGCGCAGCGCGTGCTTGTAGGTGGCGCTGAAGTGGCTGACGCCCTTGGCGCGCGCCGTACGCACATAGTCGGAGCTCAGCACTTCCAGCATGGAAGAGCGCTGGGTCCTGACCACGCTGGCAAGCATGTTGAAGCCCTGCGTGATCGTGGGCAGGATGAAGCTGGTCCAATCATTGTTGAAAGCCGACGGAAGCATCTTCCATTCCAGCGCGAACAGCAGGATCAGCATGGTGCCTACCCAGAAGGTGGGCGCGGAAACACCGATCATGGCAAACACGCTGATGGAGTAGTCCCATACGCTGTTGCGCCGCACGGCGGCGATGACGCCCAGGGGAACGGAAATGACCAGCGCCACCAGCATGCCCAGCAGGCTCAGCGTGACCGTATAGGGGATCGCGGCAAAAAGGCGTTCGGATACGGGGTTGCCCGTATACCAGGACATGCCGAAATCGCCGTGGATCAGGTTCCATATATAGCGGCCGAGCTGCACGAAGAACGGGTCGGTGATGCCCAGCTTCTGCCGGGTCTCGACGATCAGCTCAGGTGTCGCGTCGGCCCCCAGCAGCAGCGCTACCGGGTCGCCGGGGGTAAGATACATGATAAGATACACGATAAAGATAACTGCTACCGTGACTGGTATCATGTACAGAAGTCTCTTCAAAGAGTATTTTATCATTGCATCACCTTCAAATGTAACCCCGGGATTGCCCGCAGGGGGCAATCCCGGTAAAATGTGGCGCTATTTCGTATATTACTCGTAACGGATCGTGTTGTACCAGTAGGTCGTCTCGACGTTGAGGTTCACACCCTTGATGCCGGTACGGGCCAGAGCGTACAGGTTGTTGTTGAACATGCCGATCCAGGGGCAGTCATCGCACAGGATCTTGTTGATCTGGTGGTAGTATTCCATGCGCTCTTCCTCGTTCAGGGTCGCCTTGGCTTTGACCATCAGCTCGTCCACTTCGGGGTTGACATAGTGGGCATAGTTCTTGGCGCCGATGCCGGAGGCCTGGAACTGGCGGCCGACGAACAGCTCGGGATCATTGTAGAACGCGGTGTAGTCGAAGGCCATATCGTATTCGTTGTTGGCCATGACCTCGGTCAGGATGGTGTTGTCGATCCTGGTGTAGTTCATGGTGATGCCGACCATGCTCAGGTAAGCCTGGACGACCTGGGCGACGCGCTCTTCGGCGTCGGTCTTGACGCAGGCCTTGATCTCCTGGCCGGCGTATCCGGACTCGGCCACCAGGGCAGCCGCCTTCTCGGGATCATAGGTGTACGGGTCTTCCTTCGCGCCGAACACGGTGGGTGCCCAGACGTTGGACCATACCTTGCCGTAGCCGTTGTAGCCGACTTCCAGGCAGTCCGCGCGCTCGATGGCCCATGCCACAGCCTGGCGCAGGGCCTTGTTGGTGAAGGGGCCCTTCTCGCAGTTCAGGGCGATGTAGTAGATGGTGGAGGACTCCTGCTGGAGCACCTCTACGTTCGGATCCTTCAGGCAGTCGTCCATGGCGGCGGTATCGAAGTTGACGTTGACGTCCGCTTCGCCGGTCTGCACCATGATGGTACGGGTGGTGGCTTCGGGGATGATGCGGAAGATCAGCTTTTTATTGAGGGCCGCATCGTTGGGATCGAAGTAGTTCTCGTTCTTGATCAGGGTGCAGGAGTTGCCGATGTTGCGCTCGCCCAGCACATAGCGGCCGGTAGCGCCGTAGCGGACCACGTCCTCCCAGGGGCACTCGCCGGCCTCGGCCTTGTCAACCCAGGCCTTGGACAGGATGGTGCAGGCGGAGTTGGACAGAGCGGTCAGCATGGAGCCATAAACGGTGTCGGTGGTGATCCGCAGGGTCTCTTCGTCGACCTTCTCGAATTTTGTGACAGGACCCAGCAGCGTCTTGCCGGAAGAAGACTTCGTCTTGGCGCGCTCCAGGCTGTAGATCACGTCGTCCACAGTCAGGATAGTGCCGTCATGGAACTTCACGTTCTGCGCGATCTTGAACTCCCAGGTGTAGTTGTCGACCTGCGTGTAGGACGTGGCGAGTACCGGGACAACATTGAAGTAGTCGTCGGTTTCATAGAGACGGGAGACCATGTTCTTGAGCACGTTCTTGTTGTTCGTGTCGGTGGAGGCCGTCGGATCGAAGCCGATGACGTCGGAGGACTGTACGATGGTGATCGTGCCGTCCCATTCCGCCAGCGCTGATACCGTGGTGAACAGCATCACGCAGGCTACTACCAGGCAAGCCAGCTTCTTCCAGAGTTTCATAGAGATTCTCCTTTCTGCTTGTGTTGTTCAATTGTAACGTTTTCCGGCAGTATAACTGCCCCTTATAAATATGATAATATAATATATGCTCGTTGCTTGTCAATATACACTTTAACTATATAATTGGTTAAATTTTGTCCGTTTTGACCAAATTTAACTCAATCGAGGCCGGATAAATGTATATAACTGTATATATATGCGGCTTTCAGGCGGCTTGTCTGAGCGTTTCAGGACGACAGATCACTTCTTCCCGGTTTTCAGGTATTTGCGGATCTGGTCCGCGGAAAGGCCCTCAAGACCCATCTGCTTCAGGTCGATGCCTTCCTTCCGCCAGTCCCGGCCGTGAGCCACGCTGTAAATGCTGATGATGCCGTCCATGACCGGCGTGGGCACCCCGAGATGCCGTCCCAGCTCGCTCCAGGGGACCAGGCCGTTGGGGCAGTCCTCGGTGAGGTAACGGTTCCAGATGGAATCCGGGCCGGTGATGGGCGTCAGTTCCGGCGCGCCGTGCATCTTCTGATAGATGTCTTCCCAGCGCAGCTCCTTCTTCGGCTCGCAGAAATCCTCAAGCGAGCAGATCCTGTAGCCCAGCGCCGCGCCGACAGCCTTCCGCTCCGCGTCGATCGCCAGGTCCACCTTGGCCGCTCCGAAGGTGAAATGCTCGTACATGCAGAACTTTCCGCGCAGATCCTGCTGTTCGATGGCCCCGAAGTTCAGGAGGCAGGGCCCCGAATGCACCGAGGGATTGACCAGGGAGAGGTCGCTTTCCAGCACGTCCTCGTAAATCTTGTCGTAGGGAGAAATGTCCGCCACATCCGGCAAAAAGCTTCTGTCCGCGTCCGCCGGGAACAGGGCGATGCTCACCGGACTCATGCCAAAAGTGCGGACGGTGGCGGGGCCGGTCAGACGGGTATCGTAGGGGAGGTTGTTGGTTTCCAGGATGACCGGGCATTCATCTCCCAGGATGCAGGCGAATTTTAGAGCGCCGAAGCCGCCCGGATAGATCAGGATATGCTGATCTTTCTTAACCTTTCCTTTCAGCGCTTCCGCGATCGTCGTATGAGCCGTGGAAGGGGTGGCAACCGCGATATAATCCGCGCCGTCGATGGCAGCGGCCATATCATCCGTCAGCATCTCGATCTTCCCGTCGCCTTCGAACAGCCCCGTGCAGTGTATGGTCAGGGTTTCCTTCAGCACCTTCAGTTTCCCGATAAAGGCCTTGTCCTCGTACATGCGGACCTGATAGCCCCGCAGCGCGAGATCGCCCGCCAGTGCGTGTGCCCCGTTTCCGCCGCCCAGCACAGCAATGATTTTCTTCATATTCAATTCCTCCTGTTGGTTTTTAGTTGTAACGGTTTTACGACGATTGGATTATAGCATGAGAAGAATACAAAGTCAACAAAAACCCAAAATTTATCGCAATTATATTGACGATATTTTGTTGACTTTGCATATCTGTCATGATATAATTCAAAAAGCAGACTCAGAAGCTACCCAACACTAATACGATGGAAGAAGGGAAACGATATGATGCAGACAGATGTATTGGTCATTGGCGCCGGCGCCGTAGGATGTGCGATCGCACGGGAACTGAGCCGGTACAAACTGCATGTAATGGTCGTGGATAAAAACGAAGACGTCGGAGGCGACGCTTCCAAATCCAACAGCGCCATTATCCACACCGGTTATGACGCGGCGCCGGGAACGCTGGAGTCTGAGCTGGTCGTCGCGGCGAATCCGATGTACGATCAGATCACCCGGGAACTGGATGTTCCTTTCCGCCGCGTCGGCGCCATTCTGCCCGCCGTCAATCAGGAACAGTTTGAAAAACTGCCTGCGCTGAAAGAGAAAGCCTTCAGGAACCGCGTGTACGACGTGCAGTACATGTCAAAGGAAAAACTGCTGGAAATAGAGCCGGAACTGAACCCTGACGTGCTGGGCGGCCTCTATATCCCGCGGGAAAGCATCATCGATCCCTTCCTGCTGGTGGTGGCGACGGCTGAGAACGCGCAGCACAACGGTGTGGATTTCCTGCTGAATACCCGGGTGACCGGGATCCGCGTGGAAAACGGCCGGGTCGTCGGCGCGGAGACCACCGCCGGGGATATACAGGCTTCATACATTGTCAACGCCGCCGCGCTGTACTGCGACGAGATCGCCGCGATGGTCGGCAAGGGCGAGTACAAAGTGGTGCCCAGAAAAGGACAGTTCTATATCTTGGATAAGAATACGTCCTGCAAGGTCTCCCATATCGTACTGCCGATCCCCACCAAGACGACCAAGGGCAAGCTCATGTGCCCCACCATCGACGGGAACATGCTCATCGGCCCCACCGCCGAGGATCAGCCTGACAAGGAAGACAAATCGACGACCGCCGAAGGTCTGGACAGCATCGCGGTGGATGTCCGGCGCCTGGTGCCGCGCGTACAGCTTCAGGACAGCATCGTCCAGTTTGCCGGCCTGCGGCCTAACCGCGTCCCGGAAGGCCTGCGGGTGGACACCTATGACGATGTGGGCGGATACGTCAACCTGTCCGGCGTCCGCTCCACCGGACTCACGAATTCCGCGGCCCTGGCCGTATATGTGACCCAGAAGCTGATCGAGATCGGCATGCCCGCGGAACCCAAGCCCGATTTCGACCCGTACCGGAAGGGCATCCCCTGCGTGCGTGAAATGACCAATGAACAGCGCGACGAGCTGGTGCGCCAGGATCCACGGTTCGGGCATATCGTCTGCCGCTGCGAGACGGTTACGGAAGGCGAAATCGTCGCCGCGATCCACCGGCCTATCCCCGCCCGTTCCATGGACGCCGTGAAGCGGCGCCTGCGCGTGGGCATGGGCCGTTGCCAGGGCGGTTTCTGCGGCCCGCAGCTGATCGAGATCCTGAGCAGGGAACTGAAGATCGCCGCTGAGAAGGTAACCAAAATGGGCGGCAATTCCTATATGATCATGGGCAACATCCGGTAAATGGAGGTGGAGTGCGATGATGAAAAAGATTTGTGACGTAGCAGTGATCGGCGCGGGCCCCGCGGGACTGGCTGCTGCGGTTGCGGCGAAAAAAGAAGGCGCGGAACACGTCGTTGTCATTGAACGGGATCAGAAACCCGGCGGCATTCTGCAGCAATGCATCCATCCGGGCTTTGGCCTGACGCTGTTCAGGGAGGAACTGACCGGCCCGGAATACGCGCATCGTTTCATTGAGCAGGCGAAAGAGGAGGGCGTGGAATTCCTTTTCAACAGCATGGTGCTGGAAGTGAGCGAGCATCAGGTCACCTGCCTGCAGGAGGAAAACGGCGTGGTTGCCGTTGAAGCCAGATCCATTGTACTGGCGATGGGCTGCCGGGAGCGCACGAGGCCGGGCATCCGGATCCCGGGCACAAGGCCCGCGGGCGTGTATACCGCCGGCGCCGCCCAGCGGCTGATCAACCGGCAGAACAAGCTGGTGGGCCGCAATGTGGTCATCCTGGGCTCCGGCGATATCGGAATGATCATGGCCCGCCGCCTGACGCTGGAAGGCGCGAAAGTATTGGCCGTGGTCGAGATCATGGACTATCTGGCCGGGCTTACCCGCAACCGGGTGCAGTGCCTGGACGACTTCGGCATCCCGCTGTACCTGTCCCATACAGTCACGAAGATCGAGGGCAATGACCGCGTTACGGGCGTCCGGGTAGCAAAGGTGGATGAGAATAAGAAACCCATTCCCGAAAGCGAATGGCTGATCCCCTGCGATACGCTGCTTTTGTCCGTAGGCCTGATCCCCGAAAACGAGCTGAGCACTTCCGCGGGGATCGAACTGAGTCCGGTGACCCGCGGTCCGGTCGTCAATCAGTACATGCAGACGAGCATCCCTTCCGTATTCGCCTGCGGCAACGTGGTGCATGTCAACGACCTGGCAGACAACGTATCCCTGGAAAGCGGGCGCGCGGGCAAAGCAGCCGCGAAATACGCGGCAGGCAGACTGCCGGAAGCGAAAAGGACGGTCCGGATGACCCCGGGCAAAAACGTGAGATATCTGTGCCCGCAGAAACTCGCTGTAACAGAGGGAGAAAACGAGCCCGCAGATGTATTCTTCCGCGTTCTTTCTCCGGAGCGGGGCGTCAGGATCCAGGTGCGTGATTCGGAGAAAACGCTGTCCGAAGCAAAACGGCAGCGTGTCAATCCCGGCGAAATGGAGCATGTGCGCATCCGTCCGGACCAGATCACGGGCGATGAGGTGATCGTGGATGCAGTGAAGGAGGAAAAAGCATGAGTCAGAAGGTGATTACCTGTACCGTCTGCCCTTTGGGGTGTGATATCACGGTAACGGGCGAAGGTGAAAACATCACGGCGATCGAGGGCTTCAGCTGCCGCCGCGGAGAAGAATATGCCCGGAATGAATTCGTACATCCCGTCCGCATCCTTACGTCGTCCGTACGCATGACCGGCGGCGCTGAACCTTTGATGCCGGTCCGTTCCGCCAAGCCCATTCCGAAGGAGCTGCTGCTGGATTGCGTGGAAGTGCTCCGGACCGTCTCCGTCGAGGCGCCTGTCCATACGGGGGATGTCATCGTCAGGGATATCCTCGGCACCGGCGTGGATATGATCGCGACGGGAGAAAGCTGACGGGATTTACGGGATACAATAAACAGCGGCAAGATGAGCTGGTTTAATCTGAGCCTGTAACAAGAGCAGAAAAACTCGTTCCCGTAGGGGCAGGCCCCTTGTCCGTGCCGTGTTGCAGGCGGTTTTCCTCACGCAGGATTTCAGCGTTATTCCTGGGCATTTTATCAGGAATCATATATTGCGGGATAGCACCGATGGGTGTCGAGGTTGTCAGGAGGTATAGGGTGTAGCGGCGGCCCCCGGGCCGCCA
>JBGUIY010000043.1:0-4561 GCA_045113475.1 Christensenellales bacterium
ATGTGGGAACCGATGTCCTGGAAGAGGTGGTGGCGAATATCCGGCGGCGTATCCTCTCTCTGGGCGGTGAGATCCGTTTTGGCACTAAAGTAACGGATATCCTTGTGAAAAACGGATGCATGCGCGCCGTCACCGTGCAGTCTGCTTCAGGAGAGGAAAAGCTGGATTGTGACGCCCTCTTTCTGGCGGTAGGCCACAGCGCCAGGGATACCTTTGAAATGCTCCTGGGACGCGGCGCAGCCATGGAGCCGAAGCCCTTCGCCATGGGGGTGCGCATCGAGCATTTGCAGCGAAGGATCGATCAGGCGCAGTACGGCGCATTTGCCGGTCATGCAGCCCTGGGCCCCGCTCCGTATAAGCTGGCGGTCCATCTGCCGGACGGAACGGGGGTCTATACCTTCTGCATGTGTCCCGGCGGCTATGTGATGGCCGCGGCCTCGGAGGAAGGCGGAGTCGTCACGAACGGCATGAGTTATTCGGGAAGGGCGGGGGAGAATGCCAACAGCGCCCTGCTGGTCTCTCTGAAACCGGATAAGTTCCCGGAAAAAGACCCCCTTGGCGGCATGCGCTGGCAAAGGAGCCTGGAACAGCGGGCTTTTCAGTACGGCGGGGGAGATTATGCAGCTCCCGCCCAGATCGTTGGGGCTTTCCTGGCAAACCGTTCCACCGCTGCGGGCAGTCGGGTCAAGCCCAGCTATCTGCCCGGCGTTCGCTTCGGGGATGTGGATCAGGTCCTTCCGAGGGTCATCACAGAACCCATGCGCGCAGCCTTGCCCCTGCTGGATAGAAAGCTCCGCGGCTTTGCCGATCCCGAAGCGGTGCTGACGGCGCCGGAGACCCGGTCCAGCTCGCCCGTGCGCATCCTCCGAGGCGACGACCGGCAGGCGGTGGGCATCGCAGGGCTTTACCCCTGCGGGGAAGGAGCAGGCTGGGCAGGAGGCATCGTTTCCGCAGCGGTGGATGGGCTTCGCTCTGCTGCCGCCTATCTGCTCACGCTCACGTAAGCATCCTGAACAGATGAGAGAATACCCGGCGTCAGAAGACGCCGGGTATTCTTATGGACGGAAATGGCTTATAGAACTCGTGATAAAAATTATATAAAGTGCTTGACAAAAGAAGTGTGATGTGCTAGGATGATCCTGACAGAAGGAGAGGTGTATGGCAAAGTGAAAAAGACGCTGTACAGTCTGCTGCTGGACGAAGATGTGGTTCGCGCCGTGGACCAGCTGGCGCACCGGCGGGGATGCAGCCGCAGCGCCCTGGTGAATCAGCTCCTGGCGGAGCAGCTGGATCTGATGACGCCGGAGCGCAGGATTGCGGAGGTCCTCCGGGCTATGGAATCCCTGTTCCGGCCGGACCCGGAACTGGTGCCGATGTTCACTCCCAATGCGCTCAGCATGTCCATGAAAAGCGCGCTGGACTATAAATACCGGCCGACGGTGAAATACGAAGTGGAGCTGTATCGCGGCGGCGACGATTCCATCGGGGAGCTCACGGTGTCATACCGCACCCAGTCGGCAGAGCTTCTGGCCGCAATGGCCCGTTTCTTCGGCCTGTGGCAGCAGCTGGAAAATGCTTACCTCGCACCGAAGCTGGGGCACGGCATTTCCAGCATGCTTTCTGACGGGCGCTTCGTCCGCAGTATATCCGTGCCAGACAGGGAATGCAGCGCGAAGGAACTGGCGGAAGCCATTTCGGCATATGTTCGTTTATTCGACAGACTATTGAAAGGCTGTTTGTCCGGCAGACTGAGCACCGTGGATGCGGAACGGCAGTATGCCGCGCATATGCAGGCAAGCAGCCTGCTGATTTAAGGAGGCGAAGATCATGGACAGCAACAAATACACGCAGAAGACCGTGGAGACCCTGAACGCCGCTCAGAATATGGCAGAGGAATACCACAACCAATATATCACACCGGAGCATATCCTCTATGGCCTGCTGGACCAGGATAACGGGCTGATCCCGTCCCTGTTCAGCAAGCTGGGGGCCGATAACGATGCCATCCTTTCCGAGCTGAAGGAGGAGATCGAAAAGCTGCCGAAGGTCGGCGGCGCGGACGGGAAGGTCTATATCTCCCAGGAGACGGACCGGGTGCTGCGGGCGGCAGAAAAGGCCGGGGATTCCATGCACGACGAGTATCTCAGCGTGGAACACCTGATGCTGGGCATTTTTGCCGCGCCGACAGCGGCGATCCGCAGGATACTCAGCGATCACGGCATTCGTAAGGCCGCCTTTGCGGAGGCTCTCAGCCAGGTGAAGACGTCCCCCGTCACCAGCGACAATCCGGAAAGCACTTACGACGCCCTTTCCAAATACGGAACGGATCTGGTCAAACGCGCCAGGGAACAGACGCCGGACCCGGTCATCGGCAGAGACGCGGAGATCCGAAATGTCATCCGCATCCTTTCCCGCAAGACGAAGAACAACCCCGTGTTGATCGGCGAACCCGGCGTCGGCAAGACCGCCATCGCGGAAGGCCTTGCCCAGCGTATCGTCCGGGGCGACGTGCCGGAAGGACTGAAGGACAAATCCATCTTCTCCCTGGATATGGGCGCCTTGATCGCCGGTGCCAAGTACCGCGGCGAATTTGAGGAACGTCTGAAGGCTGTGCTGGAGGAGATCAGAAAGAGCGAAGGGAAGATACTGCTCTTTATCGACGAGCTGCATACCATTGTGGGCGCGGGGCGCACCGAGGGCAGTATGGATGCGGGAAACCTGCTGAAGCCCATGCTGGCCCGGGGCGAACTGCACTGCATCGGCGCGACCACCCTGGATGAATACCGGAAGTATATCGAAAAGGATGCTGCTCTGGAGCGGCGCTTCCAGCCCGTCATGGTGGACGAACCCACGGTGGAGGATACCATCTCCATCCTGCGGGGATTGAAGGAACGCTACGAGGTGTTCCACGGCGTTCGTATCCACGACAGCGCACTGGTGGCGGCTGCAACTCTTTCCAACCGCTATATCAGCGACCGGTTCCTGCCGGACAAGGCCATCGACCTGGTGGACGAAGCCTGCGCAAAGCTGCGGACGGAGATCGACTCCATGCCCTCTGAGCTGGACGATGTGCGCCGCAAGGTGATGCAGCTGGAGATCGAGGAAATGGCCCTGAAAAAAGAGACGGATCAGCTGTCCCTGGACCGGCTCAGCAAACTCCGCGCGGAGCTGGCGGAACAGCGGGACCTGTTCAATGAAATGAAATCCCGCTGGGAGCGGGAGAAGGACAGCGTGGAATCCGTCAAGACCCTCAAGAGCGAGATCGAGCGGGTGAAGGGCGAGATCGAAAACGCCCAGCTTCGCTACGAATACGAGACGGCGGCCAAGCTGAAATACTCCGATCTGCCTGCCCTGGAACAGAAGCTGAAGGAAGCGGAAGAAGCGGGGGAGGCAAAGAAGGATGCCAGCCTTGTCCATGATACGGTGACGGAGGAGGAAATCGCCGACATCGTTGCCAAATGGACGGGGATCCCGGTGTCCAAGCTGATGGAAAGCGAGCGGCAGAAGCTGCTGCAGCTGGACAAGGTGATCCACAAACGGGTGGTGGGCCAGGACGAAGCCGTACAGAAAGTGACGGAGGCCATCCTTCGTTCCCGCGCCGGTATCGCGGACCCCAACAGGCCCATCGGCAGCTTCCTTTTCCTGGGGCCTACGGGCGTGGGCAAGACGGAGCTGGCAAAAGCTCTGGCGGAATGTCTCTTTGACGATGAACACAGTATGGTGCGCATCGACATGACGGAGTATATGGAGAAGTTCTCCGTCAGCCGTCTGATCGGAGCGCCTCCGGGATATGTGGGCTATGACGAGGGCGGCCAGCTGACGGAAGCCGTCCGCAGAAAGCCTTACAGCGTGGTCCTCTTCGACGAGGTGGAAAAAGCGCACCCCGACGTTTTCAATATCCTGCTCCAGATCCTGGACGACGGCAGGATCACGGACTCCCAGGGGCGCACGGTGGACTTCAAAAATACGGTCATCATCCTCACCAGCAACCTTGGCAGCCAGTATCTGCTGGACGGCGTGACGGAGGACGGCACGATCCGGGAGGACGCCATGAACGCCGTCATGGGAGAGCTTCGCCGCTGCTTCCGTCCGGAATTCCTGAACCGGTTGGACGAGACGATCTGTTTCCGTCCGTTGACGAAGGACAATCTGACGGGTATTATCGATATCCTGACAGAATCTCTGAAGAACCGTCTGGCGGAGAAGTCCCTGGGCCTGGAGATCACGGACGCGGCCAAGAGCTATGTGATCGACAATGCTTACGATCCGGCTTACGGCGCGCGGCCTTTGAAACGGTTCCTGCAGGGCAAGGTGGAGACCCTGGTTGCCCGGAAGATCCTGGCCGATGAGCTGAGCGCCGGGGACACCATCACCATTGACGTAACCGACGGACAGCTCGTTTGCAGATGACCCTGATAGGTGGTAAACCCCGGCAGGAGCGATCCTGCCGGGGCTTTCTGCGTCCCGCACTTGCAATATGGGCGAAAAGGCGGTATAAATAAGAAAAGAAATCGGTACGGGAGGAATGACCATGTATCAGGACGGAAAACTCTGGATCGCA
>JBGUIY010000044.1:0-4774 GCA_045113475.1 Christensenellales bacterium
TTGCTACCATCGAGTTCGAGTGATTGCCCGGAACCTGAAGCGATTGAAATTACTCATTTTCAGCTTCATGGAGCACAGATTGGGTACTAAAGCCTGTTTTCTGTCCTGAGAAAATGTAGAAAATGCAGCCTTTTTCAGACTGCATTTTTCATTTTTCCTATGTTTTCATAGAGAGCTTTGGCATTTTCCTGTACTTTCACCTTTACAAAGTTCTGGCAGAGTGATCATAAAAAGAGCATTGATTAGGTTCTCTGTCATTCGGACGGAATCATAGCCACAAAGAGTTCAGCAAAAAGATCATCAGCAGGAACGAATGGTATGAAGCCGCGTTCACAACCGATGGGGGCTACTACATCATTGAAGCTGTCCTGGCGGACTATGATGTGCTCTATAAAAACATCAGCGCCCATGCCGGTGGCTCTGACTGCTGCTATAACGGCAGTAGGATCATAAACTGTAAGCTGCCTGCAACCGGCGACGCAGGTAACCCGGGGCTGTGGGTCAGCATGGTGCTCATTGGTGTCAGCATTGTCTGCTGCTGTGTTGTATCCGGCAAAAGGAAAAAGAACAAAACTGACAGAGATTATGGTTTTACGGGTTCAGGTTTATCCACAGGCAGAGCTTGGCATCAGCGAAACGCCCTGAGTATTGAAAAAAGGCAGGCTTCCTTCCGGCAGCCTGTCTTTTTGTCCTTGGGGTCGGTTATTCAGGACGGAGCACCGCCACGTCGTACGGAGGCAGGATGATCTGTCCGCGGGCGGGTTCGTCCGTGAGGCAGTTGGTGTATTCCCTGTCCAGCGGTACGACGGCAGTATGGCTGTTGTGGTTAAGGAGGAAGAGTGCTTCCTTCTCCCCGTCTGTGGTGCTGACGATCTCCACCCCCCTCT
The DNA here is from genome assembly GCA_045113475.1 of Christensenellales bacterium. GTDB lineage: Bacteria > Bacillota > Clostridia > Christensenellales > Aristaeellaceae > UBA4246. The sequence goes on from JBGUIY010000044.1 coordinate 888, forward strand.
GAGCGCCGCAGGGACGGGGAACGCCGGTTTCCCGGCAGAGATATTCCGCCAAGCGCATCATGGCGGGAGCGTCCAGGTCGCATCCGAGATAATAGACGGTACCTTTACCGGACGGGTTGCGGGTGAAGCAGGGGCTGTTTGCGTAGAAGTCCCCGGTGTAGACGCCCAGGACTTCCGCACCCTTCGCCGTGATGATGTCGCACCAGAGCTTCGCTGTGCCTTCTCCGAAAACACCGGAGACTGGGGTCTCCTTCCGGTACTGGGGATCGTAATCCTCCACGTCGATCTTCGCCAGGTCCGCGAAGACACCCGGGATTGGGAGCGGAAGCATAGTGTTTTCCATGCTCTTGATGCCGCTGCGGAAGGACAGCAGCAGTGTACCGCCGTTTTCAACGTATTTTGCCAGGTTTCCCTTCTGCGCTTCGCTGACCATGATCAGGGCCGGAGCTAGAACCAAGGAATAGCCTGTCAGATTTTCCTCCGGAGCTGCAAACTCAACCTGCACGCCAAGGGCATAGAAAGAGCGGTAGTAATCCAGGAGGAGACTATCATAGGAGAAACCCTCCGTGTGGCAGTGGATCTTGTGACTCCATTCGCTGTCGAAGGATTTGATGATCGCCACCTTCGGCTTTGGTGCCAGGGCACCGTAGATCCTGCTCAGTTTCTCCATCTCAGCGCCGGTGCGGGCGAACTCGTCAAAGCGACGGTTTTTCCGACCGTCATGGCCCAGGATGCCGTTCCAGTATTCCTCCGTGCCGAAGAGACAGGACCTCCAGCGGAAGAAGACTACCGTGTCCGCGCCATTGGCGATGGAAGCGTAAGTCCACAGCCGAAGCTGGCCGGGCTTGGGCACCTCGCCCAACTGGGTCCAGCCGATAGCCCCTGCCTGCTGTTCCATCACCCAGAAGGGCTGATGCTTATAGCTGCGCAGGAGAGCATGGTCCCGGGAAACGCAGGCGTCTTCTGCAATACCCCACTGGAAATTGACGTAGTTGTCCCAGGAAACGAAGTCCAGGGTTCTGCTCATCCTGAAATAATCGATACCCGTGCCGGAGTTCACACCGGCATCCAGCATGTTCGTGGTCACCGGGCGGTCGCTACAGGTGCGGATGATGTCCGCCTGCTCATTCATGAAAGAGATGACCGAATCCGAGCAGAAGCGGTCAAAGTCCAGCACCAGGGATGGGTTCTGCCCCTCCGTGCCGTCCGGATCCGACGCGCGGCAGGCACCTTCCACGGGAACGATCACTTGGGAAAAATCGTTGTAGTCTTCACTCCAGAACACGGTTCCGTAAACCCGGTTCAGGTTTTCAATCGTGCTGTATTTTGCCTTAAGATAATCCTGGAATTTCGCCCGGCATTTCTCACAGTAGCAGCGGGTGGTGTTGGACCAGCCCAGCTCGTTGTCCACCTGCCAGCCTTCCAGGGCGGGATGTTCCCCGTAGCGCCCGGCGATCAGGGTTACGAGCTTCCGGATCTCCTCCCGGTAGACATCGCTGTTGAAGCAGTAGTGCTTCCGGGTGCCGAAGGGCCTGGCGTATCCCCGCCGGTCCTTCTGATACAAATCCTCCCCGTATTTGTCGCACATCCATTTGGGAGGCGTGGCGCTGGGGGTGCCCAGGACCACTTTCATATCATGGGCAGCCATGAAATCCAGGATCTCATCCATCCATTCAAACCGGTAGTCCCCTTCCGAAGGCTCGTACAGGGACCAGTCGAACTCTCCGATCCGGACTACGCGGATGCCGCACTCATGCATCATCCAGAGATCCGTTTCCCATCTTTCCCTTTCCCAGTGTTCGGGATAATAGTCTGCTCCGATACGCATATCGTTTCCTTTCCCCAGGCTGAAGGCCCGGCGCCGAGATAGCGGAAAGCCGCGCGGGTTCCGTGTCCCGCGCGGCCTTCCATGGTTGCCATGATACGGTCACTGTCATGCGGGACAGGATCAGGCGAAGCGGAAGGGGACCGCCGCCATGCCCGGATCCCGGCTGCAGCTGCCGATGTAAGCCGTATAGCCAATATCCTCGGTCACAAAGTCATCCTGCTCTTCCGAGAAGTAGGCCATGTCCTTCTTTGCCACAGACAACTCCACTTCCTTCGTTTCCCCGGCTTTCAGTTCCACACGAGCGAAATCGCGGAGCGTCTTCACCGGGCGTTCCACTGCGCTGCCCTCGCAGCCTACGTACAGCTGAGCCACTTCAGCACCGTCCCGGTCACCGGTGTTGGTGACCGTGAAGCGGAATTTCGCAGTATCGCCAAACACCTGGATTTCCGGCTTCCCGAAGGCGAACTTCGTGTAGGACAGACCATAGCCGAAGGGATACAGGACCTCCTTCTTTTCCCGGTCCATCTTCGCGTAACCGTGATAGTACTCATAGGTGATCTGTGTGCAATCCGGATCGAAGAAGGGGTAGTCATCCTCGGAATAAGCCACGGTATAGGGAAGCTTTCCGCCTGGGTTTACATCTCCGAACAGGATCTCCGCCAGGACCGTGCCGCCTTCCATTCCGCCGTAGAAGGAGAAGAGGATCGCAGGGACCTTCGCCTCCCACTCGTTTATGAGGATCGCGCTGCTGCCGATTAGGGAAACGACCGTGTTCGGGCAGATGCCTGCCACGGCTTCGATGATATCGGTGTCGCGCTTATGCAGGCGCATGGTCATGCGGTCGCCGCCGGCAGTGGCTTCTGTCTCCACCTTGGAGCTGAGGAATTCGCCTTCGTCGCTGTGGACATAACCGGCTACGATGACCACCGCGTCCACATCCGCCGCCTGCTTCTTCGCCAGTTCCAGGTCGGTACCGTCGTTGTAGAGGATCAGGGCACGGGGCATTCTCTTCATGATGCCGGAAAGCGGGGAAACTGCATAATAGGGGTGGACCATGGAGGAGCCGTGGTCACCGATGTTCTGCGCGTTGCCGAGCTTGCCAAGCACCAGGATCCTGCCGGTCTTCTCGGGATCCAGTGGCAGGACGCCACCCTCGTTCTTCAGCAGGACTGCCGCTTCCTCCGCCGCCCGCTTCGCTACGGCAATATGCTCCGGCCGGGCGATGACATCGGGCGTATAAACCTGCGGATCTTTCCGGGTCTCATAGTACAGGATGGTGCGGAGAATGTAGCCGACGGATTCGTTGATCTCCTCCTCGGTGACCCGGCCGTCCGCAACCGCAGCAGGCAGTTCGTTCTCGTAATAGGCGACGCAGGGCATTTCGATGTTCATACCGGCCTTGACAGACTCCACCGCCCGGTCCTCATGCAGCGCCCACAGGAAGTCGGAAAGCGTGAAACCCTCGAAGCCCCAGCGATCACGCAGGGTGTCGTGAAGAAGGTATTTATTCTCGGAACAGAAGCTGCCTAGCACGGAGTTATAGGCGCACATGACGGAGGCAGCTCCGGCTTCAATACACTTTTTGAAGTGCGGCAGGTACACCTCGTGCAGCGTCCGTTTGTCAATCTGCACGTCTGCGGTGAACCGGGCATTCTCAATACTGTTCAGGGCAAAGTGCTTGATACAGGCCATAACGTTCTGGCTCTGGATGCCTTTGGTGAGAGAGGCGCCCATTTCGCCAATGTGCCAGGAATCCTCGCCGTAGGTCTCCTGTGCGCGTCCCCAGCGGGGATTGCGGGGCAGGTTGATGCAGACGCCGCCATAATAGTTTCCTCCGACCGCGCGGATCTCGGCGCCGATGCACTTGCCGATCTCCTCCTCCAGTTCCCGGTCAAAAGTGGCACCGCGGGCCATGGAAACCGGGAAGCATGTGGCGGACCCGGCGACCACGCCGCGGGGACCATCCACGAAGCGGACGTTCGGGATTCCCAGGCGCTCCACGGCACCCGTGGGATAAGGATCGAAATTGTAATGGACGATTTCGAACAGATCGTAGAGG
>JBGUIY010000045.1:0-4489 GCA_045113475.1 Christensenellales bacterium
GCCGCAGGAATTGACGAATGCAGAGAAAGGGGTAAGCAAATGGAAAACACCATTGACCGGAAAAAAGCAGCCCGTTCCGCATTCATCCGTTCCAGCGCCTTCCAGCGCCTGATCATCATCGCGGTTCTGATCCTGCTGTACGGCTTCTTCTACATCGCCAGCCCGTCCTTCCGCAAGTATACGACCCTGGTCCAGATCTGCAGCAACATGTATTACACGCTGCTCATGGCCATCGGCGTCACCTTCCCGCTGATCACCGGCGGCAACGACCTGAGCATGGGTACCGGCCTGATCTGCTATTCGCTGATCGGTTCCTACCTGATGCGCATCTGCGGCTGGCCGCTGTGGGCTGCCATCGTGATCACCATCCTCATGGGCGTCGCCATGGGCGCTGTCAACGGCTTCGGCGTGGCAAAGCTGAACGTCCCGCCCTTCATCATGACCCTCGCCAGCATGATGTTCTGCCGCGGAATCGGCTCCATCCTGACCGGCGGTTTCTCCGGCACCTGGCCGGACGGCATGGAACCCGGCGCCGGATTCCGGAGCGTCTTCCGGCTCGTGGTCAGAACAGATTCCGGGCGGATGCCCATTCCCCTGGGCATGGTCTGGATGATCCTGCTGGTCATCCTCATGTCCCTGGTGCTGAACAAAACCCGCGTCGGACGCTACACCATCGCCATCGGCTCCAACCGGGAAGCCCTGAAGCTTTCCGGCGTGAACGTGCTGAAATGGCACATCTTCGCCTATATGATCTGCGGCCTGTTCACCGGCCTTGCCGCCGTGACCTATGCCGCCACCTTCTCCAACATCACGCCCGGTCAGGGCGCCGGCTTTGAGCTGAATGCCATCGGCGCTGCCATCATCGGCGGCACTGCCATGACCGGCGGCTCCGGTTCCGTCTTCGGAACCTTCCTGGGTGTGCTCCTGATTTCCCTCCTGCAGGTTGGTCTCCCCTTCGTCGGGCTGAACGCGGACTGGCAGCTGCTCATCACAGGCTGTATCCTGATGGGCGCCGTCACCATCGATAAGATGCGCAACAGCAAATAACTTTCGGATGTGGCATCCCGGACGGATGTACATATATATTTGAAGGAGGTATCCCCATATGAAGAAACTGGTAGCTCTCATTCTTGCCCTGGTTATGGTTCTCGGCATCTCTGCTGCTTTTGCGGATGCGTACCACTTCGAGATCGTCTCGAAGGGCTTCCAGTCCACCTACTGGCAGGCTGTCCTCAAGGGCGCCAAGGAAGAAGTGGACAAGATCAACGCTGAAGGCAATGACACCATCACCATGAACTTCGTCGGCCCCGACTCCGAATCCGACGTGGCCCAGCAGGTGCAGCAGTTCACCTCCGCGCTGAACGCCGCCCCCGCCGCCATCGGTTTCGCCGCCGTTGATCAGAACGCCTTCAACGATCTGCTGAACGACGCCCTGGGCAAGAAGATCCCGATCATCGGTTTTGACTCCGGTGTTCCCGGCGCTCCCGAAGGCGCTGTCTACGCCAACGCTTCCACCAACAACTACATCGCCGGCACCGTTGCCGCTGACGGTATGTGGGAAAAGATCGTTGCCCGGATCGAAGCCGCTCCCGGCACTGTCCGCATCGGCGAAGTGAACCAGGATGCCACCGGTGAATCCGTGACCCAGCGCGGCCTCGGCTTCATCGACCGGATCATTGAACTGGCCGCTGAAAAGGGCTGGAAGGTTGCCGTGACCGGTAATGAATTCTATGTCAACGGCATCAAGGGTGAGAAGGCTGCCGAAGCTGACGCCAAGATCATCATCGAAGCCAAGGTTCCCGCCCAGTCCACCGTGGAACTGTGCGCCAACGAAGCTTCCGTGCTGCTGAATGAAGAAGACCTGATCGCCGTGTTCGGCTCCAACCAGGTTGCCGCTGAAGGCGTTGTTGCCGCTGACAACAACCTGTTCAAGTGCGGCACCTCCGATGACACCGTCATCGCTGTGGGCTTCGACTCCGGCGCCACCCTGAAGGCTGCCATCCGCAGCGGCGTCATGTACGGTGCTGTGACCCAGTCCCCCGTCGGCATCGGCCGCGTGACCATCGATCTGCTCCTGGCCAGCGCCAAGGGTGAAGCGGTTGAAGACACCGATACCGGCTGCGCCTTCTACACCCTGGAGAACATCGACACTCCCGAAATCGCTGACAACCTGTACGACTGATTTTCTTCGAGCCCGTTCCTGACGGGTCCGGTGAGGAACGGATGGGGATCTCCGGATCTCCATCCGTTTTTTCTCCGCCGGGCGGAAAGCCGTCCCGGCATACCGCAAGGAGGTTCATAAAACAATGGCAGACAACAGATACCTGGGCAGCTATCCCGTCATCGGCATCCGGCCGACGATCGACGGCCGCCGCGGCGCCCTGAGAGTCCGGGAAAGTCTGGAGGAGCAGACTATGAACATGGCCCGTTCCGCCGCCCGGCTGTTTGAGGAAAACCTGCGCTATTCCAACGGCGATCCGGTCAGGGTCGTCATCGCGGATACCACCATCGGCCGCGTGGCCGAGGCAGCCGCCTGTGAGGAGAAATTCCGCCGGGAAGGCGTTGCTGTCACGCTCACCGTCACCCCCTGCTGGTGCTACGGTTCCGAAACTATGGATATGGACCGCAATACCATCAAGGCTGTCTGGGGTTTTAACGGCACCGAGCGTCCCGGCGCTGTCTACCTGGCCAGCGTCCTGGCCACGCATGCCCAGAAGGGGCTCCCCGCTTTCGGCATCTACGGTCATGAAGTCCAGGAGGCGGATGATTCCTCCATCCCGGAGGATGTGCAGGAAAAGCTGCTCCGCTTCGGCCGGGCTGCGGTGGCTGCCGCCACCATGCGCGGAAAAAGCTATCTCCAGATCGGTGCCATCACCATGGGCATCGGCGGTTCCATCATCGATTCAAAGTTTATTGAGGAATATCTCGGCATGCGCGTTGAGTCCGTGGATGAGGTGGAAATTATCCGCCGCATGACCCTCGGCATCTATGACCGGAAAGAGCTGGAAAAGCTGAAGGCCTGGTGTACCGCCAACGTGCATGAAGGTTTTGACAAAAATCCCCCTGAGCTTCAGAAAACCCGGGATCAGAAGGACCAGGACTGGGAATTCACCCTGAAAATGTATCTGATCATCAGGGATCTGCTCAACGGCAATCCCAACCTTCCCTCCGGCTACGAGGAGGAAGCGGTCGGCCACAACGCCATCGCCGGCGGTTTCCAGGGACAGCGCCAGTGGACGGATTTCTATCCCAACTGCGACTTCCCGGAAGCCATGCTGAACACCAGCTTCGACCATAACGGTGCCCGGGAGCCCTATGTCTTCGCCACGGAAAACGACGTGCTCAACGGCCTGGGCATGCTCTTCATGAAGCTCCTCACCAACCGAGCCCAGATGTTTGCCGACGTGCGCACCTTCTGGAGTCCGGAAGCCGTGAAACGCTGTACGGGATATGATGTGGAAGGATTTGCGAAGGAAAACGGCGGTTTCATTCACCTGATCAATTCCGGCGCCTGCTGTCTGGACGCCAACGGACAGGCAAAGGACGCGGACGGAAACCGGACCATGAAGCCCTGGTACGATCTCACGGAAGCGGATCAGCAGGCCATCATGGATCATACCACCTGGAATTATGCCGATCTAGGCTATTTCCGGGGTGGCGGCTATTCCAGCCGCTTCGTTACCGACTGCGAAATGCCCGCCACCATGATCCGCCTGAATCTGGTGGACGGTCTCGGGCCCATGCTGCAGATTGCGGAAGGCTGGACCGTGAACCTGCCGGATAAGGTCAACGATATTCTCTGGAAGCGGACCGATTATACCTGGCCCTGCACCTGGTTCACGCCCCGCTGTGACGGAAAAGAAGGCAGTCCCTTCCGCAGCGCCTATGATGTCATGAACTGCTGGGGCGCCAATCACGGCGCCATCAGTTACGGCCATATCGGCGCGGACCTGATCACCCTCTGTTCCATGCTGCGTATCCCCGTGGCCATGCATAACGTGCCGGTTGCGGATATCTTCCGTCCGGCCGCCTGGAACGCCTTCGGCATGGACAAGGAAGGCGCCGATTACCGCGCCTGCGCTGTCTACGGTCCGTTCTACAAGAAATAAAAACCGGTCTTCTGCCCGACCGCGCAAAAGGCACCGCTGCTGCGGTGCCTTTTGTTGATTGCTCTCCAAAGTATTTCATTTTCCATTGTCCCGGAACCGTGCAGGACTGCATCCGATTGTATTCCGGAAGTTCCGGCTGAAATGGAAGGGATCCGGATAGCCCACGCGGGCTGCGATTTCCCTCACCGTCAGGCTTGTGTCCATCAGGAGCTTTTTGGCCTGTCTCATTCTCAGGTCATTCAGGTAGCGGCTCGGGCTCGTTCCCGTCTGTTCATGGAACATCTTGCTCAGATAAGGTGCGGAGACCGCCATGGATTCCGCCAGTGCGGAAAAATCAACCGGCTTGTCATAGTTTTCCTGCAGGTAGGTCCTGACGTTCT
>JBGUIY010000046.1:0-2584 GCA_045113475.1 Christensenellales bacterium
TATGAGGAAAGGAAAACACATGAGTGAATTGACTGACCGCGTGGCGTTCCTGCGCGGCCTGGCGGAAGGCATGCAGCTGGACGAGTCCAAACCCGAAAGCAAGCTGATCCTGAAAATGCTGGACGTCATGGACGAGATGGCCAAGGACAACGATGACCTCCACAAAGCCCTGGATGAGCTCAACGAGTATATGGAAAGCATCGACGAGGATCTTTCCGATATGGAAGAGGACATCTACGGCGATATGAGCGACGAAGACGGCGAAGAAGACGAAGACGAGGATGAAGACGGCGACAGCGACGATGACGATGAGGACGAGCGTACCGTCGAGTACGCCTGCCCCTACTGCGGCGAGGTCATGGTCTTCGACGTCGAGCGCTTCGACTTTGACGAGGACTATCTTTGCCCCAACTGCCACAAGCCTCTCTTCCCGGAAGACAACGAAGGCGAAGAGGACAACGAAGACGAAGACAACTGAGCGCCTGCGGCTCCACCGGCTGTGAAGCGGCAGAAAACGGGGCTGTGAAATCACAGTCCCGTTTGTTCTTTTGCTCATTAAGGAGAAACCATGTTCACCGACATGCACAATCACTTCGTGTACGGCGTCGACGACGGCTGCGCCGATCAGGACGCCATGCTGAAGCTGCTCTTCGCCCTGGAGGCGAACCGGATCACGCGTCTGGTATCCACCTCACATATCACGCCGGGGCTGGAGCCTTTTCCCATGGAGGCATACCATCGGCACTTCGGGGAAGCCCGGGAGCTGATCCGCCGTGAAGGCCTGCACATGGAAATCTATACGGGCCACGAGATCCTCTACACGGACCTCACCGCCCGCTACCTGCGCGAGGGGCAGGCGCTGACACTGGCCGGGAGCGAGTACGCGCTGATCGAGTTCATGCCAGGTGAAAACTACGCCCGCCTGTGCGAAGCCGCCCAGAAGGTGCGAAACGCAGGCTATTACCCCGTATTCGCCCACATCGAACGGTACGCCTGCCTCTCCGACATCCATTGCGTCGAAGAGCTGAAGCAGCGCTACGGCGTAAAGATGCAGGTCAACTGCAGCCTGTTCGTGCACAAGCAGGGCTTTTTCAGGAAGCGGTGGATCAGGAGCGTGATGAAGAACGGCCTGATCGACTTCGTATCCACCGACACCCACGATATGCCGGGCCGCGAGCCGAGCATGGGCCAGTGCTATGACATCCTGATGAAGGGATACGGCGAGGAAACCGCCCGAGCCCTGACCGGCGGCAATGCCGACATATTGTTCAGATAGCCAATATAAAGTAATATCGGGATGCCTGTCCGGCATCCCGTTTCTGTATCTGACATATTTGCTGTTGATCCAGGTTTTATATCTCAGCGTTCCAGCATCTGCTTGGTCAGGTCGTTGATCACGGTTTCCACTGAAGGATTCTGCCGGCGCTCCTCCGCGATGCGGTCGCAGCCGTGCTGAATGGTGGAGTGGTCGCGGCCGAAAGCGTCCCCGATGTGCGGGAAGGAAGCAGAGCCGACCTCGCGGCAGAGGTACATGGCGATCTGGCGCGGGATGGAGATCTCACGGTTGCGGCGCGGCCCCTTCAGGTCGTCCCCCGTCAGGCTGTAATACTGCGCCACCGCTTCGATGATCTCGTCGCAGGTCAGCTGCCGCGGCGTGGAACTCTGGAACACCTCTCTCAGCGCGTCCTCCGCCAGCTGCCGGTCGATGCGCCGGCCGGTCAGGAAGGAATAGGCGCTCAGGCGCTTCAGGCAGCCCTCCAGCTCGCGGATGTTGCTGTCCACGCGGGAGGCGATCAGTTCCAGCACCTCGCGGTCGATATCCAGCATATCGTCCGCGCATTTTTTCTGCAGGATCGCTACCCGGGTCTCGAAATCCGGCTTCCCGATATCGGCGATGAGGCCCCAGGCGAAGCGCGAACTCAGGCGGTCGGTCAGCTTCGGGATGTCCTTGGGCGGACGGTCCGAGGTGATCACGATCTGTTTGCCCGCGTCGTGCAGGGCGTTGAAGGTATTGTGGAATTCCTCCTGCGTGCTCTCCTTTTTCGCCAGGAACTGGATATCGTCGACCAGCAGCAGGTCGCACTTGCGGTAACGGTCGCGGAATTCCGACGTGCGCTTCTGCTGGATGGCTTCGATCAGCTCGTTGGTGAAGGTTTCGGTGGTCACATAGCGGACCACCGTTTCCGGATGGGCGTTCAGCACAAAATGGCCGATGGCATGCATCAGGTGGGTCTTGCCGAGGCCCACGCCGCCGTACAGGAACAGCGGGTTATAGGCCACCGCGGGCGATTCCGCCACGCCCAGGCAGGCCGCGTGGGCAAACCGGTTCGCGTTGCCCACGACAAAAGTATCGAAGGTATAGGCAGGATTCAGCTCGGAGCCGGCATGCTCCGCTTCCGTCTCCTTTTTCGGGCTCAGCACCTCCGGCTTCTCGTCCTTGTGCAGCAGCTGCAGTTTAACGGGCTGTCCCGCCGCCTCGGCCAGCGCGTTGACGATCACCGGTGCCCAGTTGCGCTCCACAAAAGTGTAACTGAATTCGGAATTCGCCTCAACATAAAAAACGCCGTCCTTAAGCCCCACCGGA
>JBGUIY010000047.1:0-24678 GCA_045113475.1 Christensenellales bacterium
CACGGCCAGCAGCTTCATCGGGATGTGGGTGCTCTGGCCGCCGTACATCTTGCGGCCGACAACGCGCTTCGCATACTGGATCTGGATACGGCGCTCAGCCATATCCACGAAGGTGACCAGAACGATGATCACTACCGTGGTCACGATCATGATGATCACGTCGTCCAGATACTGGCCCTGGCCGCCGAACAGGCCGGAGATGGCCCTGAGGATGCCGTTGAACAGGTTGGAGACGATACCGACGAAGATCAGCAGGGACACGCCGTTGCCGATGCCCTTCGCGGTGATGCGCTCACCGATCCACACTGCCAGGGAAGTACCGGCCGCCATGACCAGGGAAATCAGCGCGTAGCCCCAGAAGGTGTTGTAGCCGTCCTTCAGGACCTTCATGCCTTCGTTGTCAGTCATGCGCTGCAGGGCCATGATGATGCCCACAGACTGGAGGATCGCCAGACCCACGGTGACGTACCTGGTGATCTGATTGATCTTCTTGCGGCCTTCTTCGCCGCCATCCTTGCTCAGCCGTTCCAGCGCCGGAATCGCGACGCAGAGCAGCTGGATGATAATGGAGGCGTTGATGTAGGGGGTGATACCCATGGCCATGATGGTGGCCTGCGACAGATTGCCGCCGGTCATCATGTCGACCAGGTTCAGAACGTCAACACTCGCCAGCGCCTTGGAGACGGCTTCGGGGTTGACACCGGGGGTCGGGATCACGCCGACCAGCCGGAAGAGAAGGAGCATACCGAAGGTGTAAAGCAGCTTATTGCGGATGTCCTTGATGCGCCAGGCATTTTTAAGGGTCTCCCACATCGCTTACTTCACCTCCACCTTCCCACCAGCAGCCTCGATTTTTTCTTTGGCGGAGGCAGTCACTTTTTCGACTTTCACCGTCAGCTTTTTGGTCAGTTCGCCGCCGCCAAGGATTTTGACGCCAGCCTGAACTTTGTTGACCAGACCAGCATCCATCAGGACTTCGGAGGTGATCTCCGCGCCGTCCTCAAAGACATTCAGCGCGCTGACATTGACAGCGGCGTATTCCTTGCGGTAGATGTTGGTGAAGCCGCGCTTCGGCAGCCGGCGGGTCAGAGGCATCTGACCGCCTTCAAATCCGGGACGCTTGCCGCCGCCGGAACGGGCTTTCGCGCCCTTGTGGCCCTTGCCGGACGTTTTGCCAAGTCCGGATCCTACGCCTCGTCCAAGGCGCTTCGGGGCAGTCGTCGAGCCGATCGCCGGCTGCAACTCATGCAATTTCATATAGGGGGCCCTCCCTTTCGATTGTATTATTCGTTGATTTCCTCGACCTTGACCATATGCTTCACGGCGAAGATCTGGCCCTTGATCTGCGGGGTCGCGTCATGGATGACGGACTGGCCGATTTTCTTCAGGCCCAGCGCCTTCACGTTGGCCTTATGCTTGGGCAGCGAGGCAATGGGGGACTTGACCAGAGTAATCTTCAGCTTCATCTTTCAGTCCTCCTCAGCCGATGATCTCTTCAACGCTCTTGCCGCGCATCTGGGCGACGGTTTCGGCGTTGCGCAGGAGCTTGAGGCCTTCGATGGTCGCTTTGACCGTGTTGATGCGGTTGCTGGTGCCGAAGGTCTTGGTGCGGATATCCTTGATGCCGGCCAGCTCCAGGACGGCGCGGGCGCCGCCGCCGGCGATAACGCCGGCACCCTCTTCAGCGGGGAGCAGCACGACTTTCGCGGTGCTGAACAGGCCGTTGACGGGATGGGGGATCGTGGTTCCGACGATGGGAACGTTGACCAGATGCTTCTTGGCGGCTTCAGTCGCCTTGCGGATGGCTTCCGGAACTTCCATGGCCTTGCCGATGGCGCAGCCCACGCGGCCCTTTTCGTCGCCGACGACGACCAGCGCCGCAAAGCGGAAGTTCTTACCGCCCTTAACGACCTTCGTAACGCGGTTCAGCGATACGAGGCGCTCTTTGAATTCGCTAACGGGTTCTTCTTTGCGATACATCTGCTGTGTCCTCCCTTAGAAGTTCAGCCCGGCTTCACGAGCGCCGGCGGCCAGTTCGGCAACACGTCCGGTGTAGACGTAGCCGCCGCGGTCAAACACCACGGTCTTGATACCGGCATTCAGCGCACGCTCGCCGACCAGTTTGCCAACCAGCTTGGCTGCGCCCTTCTTGTCCACGTCGTCCAGCTGGCCCTTGATCTGGGGATCCAGCGTGGAAGCGGAGACGAGGGTCACACGCTTAGTATCATCAATGATCTGCGCGTAGATGGACTTGTTGCTGCGATAGACGCTCAGACGCGGCATGTCGGGGGTGCCGCTGATCTTTTTGCGAACGCGGGCGTGACGGATCACGCGGACTTCATTGCGGTCGCGTTTTTTGAACATATGCGTTCACTCCCTTCCTTACTTCTTGCCGGCCTTGCCTTCCTTGCGCAGGATCCGCTCGCCCTGATACTTGATGCCTTTGCCCAGATAGGGTTCCGGAGGACGAATGGCGCGGATGTCAGCGGCAAGGTTGCCGACCACTTGCTTGTTGATGCCCTTGACCACGATGGTGGTCTGGTTGGGCGTTTCAAAGGACACGTTTTCGGGCGCGTCAAGGATCACGGGGTGGGAGAAGCCGATGGCGATATCGAGCTTCTTGCCGGAATCCTTCGCTTCAGCGTGATAACCGGTGCCGACCATTTCCAGCGTCTTGGAGAAGCCTTCGGTCACGCCGACTACCATGTTGTGCACGAGGGCCCTGTACAGGCCGTGCATCGCGCGGTGTTCCTTATCGTCGGAGGGACGGGTCAGTACCAGGGAACCGTCCTTCTGTTCAATCGTAATATCAGGATTGACCTGCTGGCACAGCGTGCCCTTCGGTCCCTTCACGGTGACGAGATTGTTATCGATCGAGATCGTCACGCCGGCAGGGACGGTGATCGGCATTCTTCCGATACGAGACATATTGTTTTCCTCCCTTAATTAAGCGTGATGATTACCACACGTAGCAGAGCACTTCGCCGCCGAGGTTTTCCTTGCGGGCCGCCTTGTCGGTCATGATGCCTTTGCTGGTGGAGATGATCGCAATTCCCAGACCGTCCAGAACCTTGGGCAGGTCTTCGCAGGCGGCGTACACACGCAGGCCGGGCTTGCTGATGCGCTTGAGGCCTACGATGACGGGCTGCTTTTTGTCAAGATACTTGAGGGTGATCTTGATGCTGCCCTGGAGCCCATCGTCGATGAACTCATAGGATTTGATGTAACCTTCCTCCAGGAGGAGTTTCGCGATGTTCTTCTTCATATTGGAAGCAGGCATCGTCACGCTGTCATGCTTCGCAACCTGCGCGTTGCGGATGCGGGTCAGCATATCAGCAATGGGATCATTGACTACCATTGTAAAACCTCCTCCTTACCAGCTCGCCTTGCGGACGCCGGGAATCTGGCCCTTGTAAGCCAGTTCTCTGAAGCAGATACGGCAGATGCCGTAGCGGCGGAGCACCGAGTGCGGACGGCCGCAGAGCGTGCAGCGCGTGTAAGCACGGGTGGAGAACTTGGCCGGACGGGCCTGACGGATCTTCATAGATGTCTTTGCCATAACGAGCTCCTCCCTTACTGCGCAAACGGCATGCCCAGCAGCCGCAGAAGCTCTTTCGCTTCCTCGTCCGTCTTGGCGGTCGTTACGAAAATCATTTCCAGGCCGCGGATCTTCTCGACCTTATCGTACTCGATTTCGGGGAAGATCAGCTGTTCCTTGATGCCCAGGGCATAGTTGCCGCGGCCGTCAAACGCCTTGGTGGAAACGCCGCGGAAGTCGCGGACGCGGGGCAGCGCGATGGAAACCAGCTTATCGGTGAACTCTTCCATGCGGGCGCCGCGGAGGGTGACCTTCGCGCCGATGTTCTGGCCTTCGCGGACCTTGAAGTTCGCGACGGACTTCTTCGCCTTAGTGACCTGCGGCTTCTGGCCGGAGATCTGGGTCAGCTCGGCCACGGCGGCTTCCAGGGCTTTCGCGTTATCCTTGCAGTCGCCCAGGCCCATGTTGATGATGACCTTGACGAGCTTCGGGATTTCCATCACATTCTTATAGCCGAATTTCTGCTGAAGCGCAGGCACGGCTTCATTGACATAACGTTCATGCAATCTCGTTGCCATTTCCCCACGCCTCCTTTACTCTAACTCTGTGCCGCACTTTTTGCAGACACGGATCACGTTGCGGACCTTCTTGCCGTCCTTTTCGGTGACGGTCACTTTGTTGCCAAAGCGGCGGCCGGCATTGCACTTCGGGCAGAACAGCATGACGTTGCTGGCGTCGATGGCGGCTTCCTTTTCGATGATGCCGCCGGGCTGGCCCTGCATGCGGGACTTCTGATGCTTCTTGACCATGGCGACGCCTTCGACGACGACACGGTTCTTCTTGGGTTCGGCGACCAGGACTTTGCCCTGCTTGCCCTTGTCCTGACCGGTGATGACAACCACAGTGTCCTTAGCTTTTACGAACATGTTATTGCCCTCCTCACAGTACTTCGGGCGCAAGGGAGACGATCTTCATGAAGTCCTTCTCGCGCAGTTCACGGGCCACAGGCCCAAAGATACGGGTGCCGGTCGGCATCTTGTCGTCGTTGACCAGCACGGCTGCATTGTCGTCAAAGCGGATGTAGCTGCCGTCGGGGCGGCGCTTGGGCTGGTGGCAGCGCACGATAACGGCCTTGACCACATCGCCCTTTTTCACCGCGCCGCCAGGCGTGGCGCTCTTGACGGAAGCGACAATGATGTCGCCGATGGAGCCGGTACGACGGAAGGAACCACCCAGCACGCGGATGCACATGATTTCCTTGGCGCCGGAGTTATCGGCAACCTTGAGACGCGTTTGCGGCTGAATCATAGGGATATCCTCCTTTATACTTTCCTCTTCATGCGGCCCTCAGACCCATGAGAGGCAGAAAGCGCGGCGATTATTTCGCCTTTTCGATGATCTCGACGAGGCGCCAGCGCTTTTCCCGAGACAGCGGACGGGTTTCCATGACTCGCACGGTGTCGCCGATGCCGCATTCGTTGTTTTCGTCATGCGCCTTGATCTTGGTGGTCTTGTTGATATATTTGCTGTACAGGGGATGCTTTACGCGGGTGGACAGCTTGACCACGATGGTCTTGTCCATCTTGTCGCTGACGACAACGCCCACGCGGGTTTTGCGCATGCCCCGGTTCTGAGCTGTTTCAGACATGAAACTTTCCTCCTTCTAACGGCTTACTGGTCGGCCTTGAGCTGCTTTTGCCGCTGGACGGTCAGCGCACGCGCGATGTCCTTGCGAACCGCAGACAACTGCATAACATTTTCCAGCTGACCGGTGGCAAGCCGGAAACGAAGGTTGAAGAGCTCCGTTTTCAGATCGGCGATCTTCGCAGTCAGCTCCTCATTGGACATGGATTCGAAATTGCTGGCCTTCATTTGCTTTCACCACCCGCTTCATTAGGTTTCACATCGCTCTTGGCGACGATCTTGGTCTTGAGCGGCAGCTTTCCGGACGCCAGACGCAGCGCTTCCTTCGCGATCGCCTCGTCGATTCCGCCAATCTCGAAAAGTACACGGCCCGGCTTGACCACGGCGACCCAGTATTCGGGAGCGCCCTTACCGGAACCCATTCGGGTCTCGGCCGGCTTCGCGGTCACGGGCTTGTCGGGGAAGATCTTGATCCAGACCTGGCCACCGCGCTTGGTGTAACGGGTCAGCGCGATACGGGCCGCCTCGATCTGCTGGGAGGTGACCCAGCTCGGCTCGGTCGCCGCGAGGCCCCAGTCGCCGTAGGCAACAAAGTTACCGCGATGCGCCGCGCCCTTCATCCGGCCGCGGAACTGCTTGCGGTGCTTGACTCTCTTTGGCATCAGCATAATTATTTGCCTCCTTCGATGGCGGCCTTGGGCTGCTTCTTCACGGCCGGGAGAACCTGGCCCTTGTAGATCCAAACCTTGATGCCCAGCCGGCCGTAGGTGGTCTTCGCTTCCGCGAAGCCGTAGTCGATGTTGGCACGCAGGGTCTGCAGCGGGATGGAGCCTTCGTGATACTGCTCGGTGCGGGCGATGTCAGCACCGCCCAGACGGCCGGCAATGCTGGTCTTGATGCCCTTGGCGCCGGCCTTGGTCGCGCGCTGGATGCTCTGCTTCATCGCGCGGCGGAAGGAAATGCGCTTTTCGAGCTGCTGGGCGATGTTTTCGGCGACCAGCTGAGCGTCGGTGTCCGGGGACTTCACGGGCATCACGTCTACGTGCACCGCGTGGCCCACAGCCTTTTCGATCTCGTTCTTGAGATCGTCGATGCCCTTGCCGCCGTGGCCGATGATCATACCCGGCTTGCCGGTGAAGATGGTCACGTTCATGCGCTGGGCGCTGCGTTCGATATCAATGCGGCTGATGCCGGTCTGATAGAACTTTTCCTTGAGCATCTTGCGCAGTTCAAAGTCTTCCTTGATCTGAGAAGCGAACAGTTTCTTGTCGCTGTACCACCGCGTGCTCCAGTCGAAGATAACGCCGACGCGCGCGCCGTGGGGATTGACTTTCTGACCCATATTAATCCTCCTTCGCCTGTTTGCTGTCCAGCACAACGCTGATGTGGCAGGTGCGCCTGAGCATCGGGGAGGCGCTGCCGCGGCTGCGGGCTACATAGCGCTTCAGGGTCGGGCCCGGATTGGCGTAGCACTCGGCGACGTACAGCGTGCTCTCGTCCATGGACTTATTGTTGACCGCATTCGCCACGGCGCTGTTGAG
Organism: Christensenellales bacterium; assembly: GCA_045113475.1. Lineage (GTDB taxonomy): Bacteria > Bacillota > Clostridia > Christensenellales > Aristaeellaceae > UBA4246. The sequence goes on from JBGUIY010000047.1 coordinate 6,724, forward strand.
CACCTTGAGGACGACGGGAGAGGCGGCCTTGGGGGTGAACTCCAGGATGCCGCGAGCCTGCTCCACATCCTTGCCACGGATCAGATCCAGGACGATGCCGGCCTTGCGGGAGGAGATGCGGATATACCGGGCATGTGCCTGCGGCAGGGCGTTGGCGCGCTGTTCCGCGCGGGCCTGGCCCTTTTTCTTCGTATTGGTTGCCATCTTTGTTCTCCTTCCCTCTTACTTGCCGGCCGCGGACTTTTCGCCGGCATGGCCCCTGAAGGTACGGGTCGGGGCAAACTCACCCAGCTTATGGCCCACCATGTCCTCGGTCACGTAAACCGGCACATGCTTGCGGCCGTCATGCACGGCGATGGTATGGCCGACGAACTCGGGGAAAATGGTGGATGCACGGCTCCAGGTCTTCAAGACCGTTTTGTTGCCGCTTTCATTCATAGCGATAATGCGCTTCAGCAGCGCTTCCTGAACATAAGGTCCCTTTTTAACGGAACGGCTCATGCATGATCCTCCTTCCTTGCCGCAGGATTACTTGCCCGCGTGCTTGACAATCAGACGATTGGAATACTTCTTATGCTTGCGGGTCTTGTAACCGAGCGCAGGCTTGCCCCACGGGGTCACAGGAGCCGGCATACCGACGGGAGATTTGCCCTCGCCGCCGCCGTGCGGGTGATCGCAGGGGTTCATGACGACGCCGCGGACGGTCGGACGCACGCCCATGTGACGGGTGCGGCCCGCTTTGCCGACACGGACGTTTTCATGATCCGTATTGCCGACGGTGCCGATGGTGGCGCAGGCGTCCATCGGGATCTTGCGGACTTCGCCGGAGGGCAGACGCACCTGGGCGAAGGCGCCTTCCTTGGCCATCAGCTGAGCGCTCAGGCCGGCGGAACGAACCAGCTGGCCGCCCTTGCCGGGCTTGATCTCCACGTTGTGGATCAGCGTGCCCACGGGGATCGCGCGCAGAGGCAGCGCGTTGCCGGGCTTGATATCGGCGGTCTCGCCGGCTACCACCTTGTCGCCGACCTTCAGGTCGAGCGGGGCGAGGATGTAGCGCTTTTCGCCGTCCGCGTAGGTCAGCAGGGCGATGAACGCGCTGCGGTTCGGATCGTATTCGATCGCGGTGACCTTCGCCGGGATGTCTTTCTTGTTGCGCTTGAAGTCGATGATGCGGTAGGTCTTCTTGTTGCCGCCGCCCTGGTGACGGACGGTGATTTTGCCCTGGCTGTTACGGCCGGAGTGCTTCTTCAGGTGTTCCGTCAGGGATTTTTCGGGCTTCTTCTTGGTGATCTCCTCAAAGGTCAGCACCGACATGAAACGGCGGGCGGACGAAGTCGGCTTATAAACTCTGATTCCCATAATCCTTGTCCTCCCCTATCAGACCATGCCTTCGAAGAATTCGATGGGCTTGGAGTCTTCAGTCAGAATCACATACGCTTTCTTGACTTCGGCGGTGCGGCCCTGGGTACGGCCCTGGCGCTTCATCTTGCCGATGGTCCTCAGCGTATTCACGCGAGCCACTTTGACCGGCGGGAAGCAAGCTTCGACGGCCTGCTTGATCTCGGTCTTGTTGGCGTTGATCGCGACTTCAAAAATGTACCGCTTGTCCGCGATGCCATCGTAACCTTTTTCGGTCAGGACAGGACGCAGGATGATATCATGCGGGTCTTTCATGCGTACACCTCCTGAATCGCCTGCATCGCCGCTTTGACCACCACGATCTTGTCAGCGTTGAGCAGGTCGTACACGTTGATGGTGTTGACGTAAGCGTCTTTCACACCGGGGATGTTCTTGCTGGCGCGGACGACATCCTTCTGTTCCTGTTCGACCACCAGCAGGGTCTTCTTCTCAGAATTGAGGGCCTTGAGCATCTGGGCCACATACTTGGTCTTCGCATCGGCCAGCTTGATCTGGTCGACCACGACGATCTCGTTGGCGGCGAGCTTAGAGCTCAGAGCGCTCTTCATCGCGAGGCGCTTGATCTTGCGGGGCACGTTGACCACGTAATCCCGGGGCTGGGGCGCGAACACGACGCCGCCGTGACGGAACTGCGGAGCGCGGTTGCCGTGATGGCGAGCGTTGCCGGTGCCCTTCTGGCGATAGATCTTACGGCCGCCGCCGCGGACCATCCCGCGGGACAGGGCGCTCTGCGTGCCTTGACGCTGTGCGGCCAGATAGGAGCGGACCATCAGGTGCATGGCGGCGACGTTGGGCTCAATGGCGAAGATCTCGTCATTCAGTTCCATGGTCCCGACCTGCTTGCCCTGCATGTCCACCACTTGAATATTCGGCATGACTTTCTTCCTCCTTGTCAGGCTTTCACGGAATCACGGATCAGCAGCAGGCCTTCGTTGGGGCCGGGCACTGCGCCGTGTACCAGCAGCAGGCTGCGTTCCGCGTCAACCTTGACGATCTCAAGATGCTGGATGGTCACACGCTCGACGCCGTAATGGCCGGGCATGTGCTTGTTCTTGAACACGCGGGACGGGTCGGAGTTCGCGCTCATGGAGCCGACACCGCGATGATACTTGGAGCCGTGAGCCATGGGGCCGGTGTGCTGGTTCCAGCGGTAGATCGCGCCGGTGAAGCCGCGGCCCTTGGTGGTGCCGGTGATGTCCACGGTCTCGCCTTCGGCGAAAACGTCAGCCTTCACGACCTGGCCGACTTCGTAGCTGTCGGAATCGTCCAGCCGGAACTCGCGCAGCGTGCGGGCGGGCTTGACGCCGGCTTTCTTGTAGTGGCCGTTGACCGGCTTGGTCAGCAGCTTCTCGGCGCGCTTTTCAGACAGCTCTTCGAAGCTGAACTGAACGGCGTCATAACCATCCTTGCCGGACGCGGACTTCTTGGTCACGACCGTGCAGGGACCCGCCTGGATGACGGTCACCGGTACGAGGCGGCCGTCCGGCAGGAAAATCTGGGTCATGCCCAGCTTTTTGCCAATAATTGCCTTTTTCATGATAGCCTCCTGCCTTACAGTTTGATCTCGATATCGACGCCTGCCGGCAAATCAAGCTTCATCATGGCATCGACGGTGCGCTGGTTGACGTTGTAAACGTCGATCAGGCGCTTGTGCGTACGGCGCTCAAACTGTTCGCGGCTGTCCTTATACTTGTGCGGAGAACGGAGAATCGTGACGATTTCCTTCTCGGTCGGCAGCGGGATAGGTCCCGAAACACGCGCGTTGGTACGCTTTGCGGTTTCCACAATACGCTCGGCGGACTGATCAACGAGGTTGTGCTCGTAGCCCTTGAGCTTGATGCGGATCTTCTGGTTGGCCATAGGTTTTCCTCCTTAGTTCGTAACTCTCTGTCGTCGGGGGGAGATTTTGCGGCGCCTGCCTCAGGGGACTCGCAGGTGACGCCCGGGCGGTGACGCGCAAACCCGGCGATGTCGGCTTTGCCGACTTCGAGTCCGTTCGCCCGATTTCCGGGCCTGGTCCACGATAATTACCCGTTCCGGCCAGAACGGCAACTTACCGCTTCAACCCATAAACAGACAACAGGCCTATTATAACCATATCGGCTCAAAATTGCAAGTGGTTTTTCACTGTTTTTTGAAATTTTTTTGAATCAATTCCGCGAAAACCCGCGTGCTTCCTGTATTTTTGGTCTTAGCTATATACGTTGTTCCGGGAGTTTAAAATCAGTGAATAATGATGAGAAAGGAGGGATGAATGGAAAGAGAGTGGAGTGTTGAGAGTTGAGAGTGGAGGTAGCGGCGTTGTATCGCGCGCGCACCGCGGGCACAAGTGCCTCGCGCACCGCGCACGGGTTGGCGCCTGCGCCGCCATAAGTGAGGAGTTGCAATTGAAATCGCCAGCGCGATTTCTTCTATCATAATTATATTGCTGCGGCAGCAGCCGTCAAACAGCAAAACAGATCCTTCGCTCGCCCCTTTTACGGGAAGGGGCGGCTCAGGATTACAGCGCAGGCCGAGTCAGAAAAGCTGTATACAACTGACCGGCTTGCTTTCCGGGTCTCCCCGGCCTGTCATTCTGAGCATCCGCGTTAAGCGGATCGCGAAGGATCTGTTCTGCAGCTGCTCCCATCCTGCACAGATGCTGAGCAACAATAGAATTATTATAATAGGAGAAATCGCGTCAGCGATTTCCACCGCAACTCCTCACTCCTCATTCCTCATTTCTCACTTATGGCGGCGCAGGCGCCAACCCGTGCGCGGTGCGCGAGGCACTTGTGCCCGCGGTGCGCGCGATACAACGCCGCTACCTCCACTCTTCACTCTTCACTCTCCACTCTCCTAACTCCGCTCTTCACTCATCACTTTCTTCATTATTATCCTTCTTCCTCGCCGCTCCCGTCTTCGGCAGCACCGCCCGCCTCGCGGCCTGACGCTTGTGTTCCTCGCTCATGGCGGCGTAGTGGCGGCGGGTGGTGTTCACGTCCGAGTGCCCGAGCACGTCCGCCACCAGGTAGATGTCTCCCGTTTCCTGGTAAAGGTTGGTACCGAAGGTGCTGCGCAGCTTGTGGGGGCTCAGGCGCTTTTTCAGCGGGGCAGCCACCAGCGCGTACTTCTTGACCAGGTTTTCCACCGCGCGCTGGGTGATGCGCCGCTTCTGCAGCGACAAGAACAGGGCGTCCTCATGCCCGGGCAGCGGCTCGATCTCCGCCCGTTCGCTCAGATAGCGGCGCAGGGCGTCCCCCACCTGATCCGGGAAGTACAGGATCGTCTGGTTGCCGCCCTTTCGGGTGACCTGGAAGGCGTTGTTGTCAAAGTCCACGTCGCTCAGGTTGATGCCCACCAGTTCGCTCACGCGGATGCCCGTTCCCAGGAACATGAGCAGGATCGCCACGTCGCGGCGGGCCGTCCTGCGGTTCAGGGCCTGCTGGCGTTTGGTCAGCCCGTCCCCGGATTCCGCGCTCATCAGCATGCGCTCCATTTCCTCGTAATCCAGGCGGAGGATCGGCTTTTCATGGACCTTGGGCAGGCTGACCAGGGTCGTGATGTTGGCGGGGACGTGTCCGTTTTTGAACAGATATTCGAACAGGGAGCGCAGGGAACACAGCTTGCGCATGATTCCAAGTTCATGATTCTGCATCAGTTCCTCGCCTCGGGTGAAATACTGGCCCAGGTAATCCTGGAAGCCCTCGATATCCCGCGCGGTCAGAGAGCTCAGTTCCCTGTCCCCGATCAGCGCGATGTTCACGTCGGCAAAGTCCGGGTTTTCCTTCTGCAGGTAGTCGAAGAACAGCCTGTAATCATAGGCGTAGGACAGCCGGGTCAGGGTGCTGGTGGTATGTGCGATGGAGCGGAAGAAATCCGTGCACACCGCGGGCAGTTCCCGCTGCAGCTGGCGCAGCCGCTGGGTGCGCCGGATATCCTGCTGCGCTTTATAGTCGATCTTCTGCTGATAGGGCATCTCGGGCCTCCTGCCGGACGGAAGAAAGGGCGTTTCCCGCCCGCGATCCGTCATTTTTCATGGCAAATCATCTAAACTGTAGTTTTTTTCTTCCTGTTTTATTCAGCGAATGGCTTTGATCAGTTCCAGCCAAGCAGCTTACCAATACGATTTGACCGTTCCTGATCTCCATAAATCATTATTATGCCCTGATATCCATCATAATAAACATGCAGGCGGCCGCTGAAGCCCTCCCGCGCCAACGCCTCATTGACCCATCTTATTGCCTTTTCATTGAACCAGTCATCCTGTAACGTCAGCTTCTTTTCATACGTGTGCCCATGGATCGTAAAACTTACATGCTTAATCATTTCCACATCATCGTCAATGCCCAGCAGTTTTTTAAATGGCGTTAACGGCGATGACTTTTCAATCGTCTCCGTCGTTTCTTTCATCTCTGACACTTCAAAACCCGGAACAATGGATGCAACGCCGCGCAGAAACTGCCTGTACATATGCTCGATGTCGTACACCTCAGCATCAAAAGAGTATACGCCAGAGAAGGACGGTTTCCAGATACCAGTCAGTATGTTATAATCCCCCAAGCCAACGGACATGAGTATGTTCCGGGCAAAGCCCTGGGGTGTTTCCATAATGGAAAAGGCATTTTCGTCAAAGTAACCGCTTTCCACACGTTTCTCCGTCTGCTTCGCATAAAAGCTGTTATATTGGGATACAGCCTCATCCGGGATTACAATATCCAGCGCTCTGAGCTCCGCTACGATCCGCTTTTGGTCCTCCTCTGTAACCCGCCGCATTTCTATCGTGCCCATAAGGGTTTTTATGATTTTTTCATCCGCTTCGGGCTGATTTTGTTCCGCTAAACCGACGCCTGCCGATACACAGAGTACAGCCGTCAATACCATCCAGACCAGAAAACGCTTCATTTGGCACTCCCCTTTCCGCCGATCAGCTCCATCAGCTGTCGGAAGCGTATCGATACCGCCGCCTTGCCGACCGGCGGCTCGCAGAGAGAGCCCAGCTCCTGGAGGGCAGCCGCCGGATGATCCAGCCGCAGGCGCGCGATTTCGCCGAGACGGGGAGGCAGTTCGTCCAGGGCATGGCTCTCCAGCCAGGCTTCGATGCTGTCATACTGGCGCTGCGCCGCCGACAGCAGGCGGCCCGTGTTCGCCGTGTCGCAGTTGGTCTGCCGGTTGGCCGTGCCCCCGGCAGAACGGCGGATACGCGCGTCCTCCAGCGCGAACAGCGCCTGGTGAGCACTCATCAGGGCCAGCAGGTCCCTGACCTCATCCCCCCGCTCCACATATACAATGTGCTCTCCCCCGCGCTGACGCGTCCGGGGCTCTATATCCGACTGCCTGAGCAGCTGGACCAGGGTTTCCGCCCGCTCCCCGCTGTCCATGGCGTACTCGATCAGGTAGGCCGTTTCCGGGTCGCGGGCATGGCCCCTGGCGATGAACAGGCCGCGCAGGAAGGCCCGCCGGCAGCAGCGCCGGGTACGGGTACCGCGGGGAATATGGTGCAGCATCACGCTGCCGGTCTTGGGATCGAACATGTGCAGGGTCAGCAGCAGGCGCTTCGCGTCGTATTCGTTGATCGTCAGTTCGATCAGCCGGCGCTTGCGGAAGCGGGGCTCCAGATGGAAGGAGATCGCGGGCGTCATGCCCAGACGGCGCTTGAGCAGCAGGAATACCATCCGCGCAGTATCGCCGTCCGGCAGCCGGTAACGCACCTGAAAACGCCCGCCGCCTTTGAGCAGGATGACGCCGTAGCCCTGGGTCAGGGCATTCAGCTCACTCTGCAGGCAGCAGGGCTTTTCGGGCAGCGTTTTGAGCAGTTCGCTGCGGACCAGACCGGAAAACCCGGCCATCAGGCTTCCTCCCCGATGATCCGGACTTCCGGCTCCAGGCGGAAGCCGCTGTTTTTGTATACCGTATCCTGTACATGGCGCATGAGAGCGAGGAAGTCTGAAGCGGTGGCTTCCCCGGCGTTCACCAGGAAGCCCGCGTGCTTTTCGCTGACCATGGCGCCGCCCACGCGGCAGCCTTTGAGCCCCGCCTCGTCAATAAGCTGGGCGGCGTAAGCGCCCGCAGGACGTTTGAAGAAGGAGCCCGCGCTGGGCAGGTTCAGCGGCTGCTTTTCCAGGCGGCGGATCTTCAGCTCCGCCATGCGCGCCCGGATGGCCTCCGGGTCGTCCCGGGTCAGCCGGAAGCGCGCCGAAAGCACCAGCTCGCCCGTATCCTGCAGGCGGCTGTGGCGGTAGGAAAGCGCCAGGGCTTCGCGGTCCAGGGTGATGATTTGACCCCCGCTGAGCACCTCCGCGCTCTCGATCACCTGGGCTATCTCTCCGCCGTACGCGCCCGCGTTCATCACCACCGCGCCGCCCAAGCTGCCGGGGATGCCGGAGGCGAATTCCAGCCCCGCAAGGCCGGCGTTCGCGGCCTGCTGGGCAAGGTCAGGCAGGAGGATGCCGCTCTGGGCGGCTATGGTCTCCCCCGTCACGCCGCAGGCGGAAAACGCGCGTCCGAAACGGATCACCAGCCCGCGGATGCCGCCGTCCAGCACCAGCAGGTTGCTGCCGTTGCCGATCACCGTGACCGGCACCCCGAAACGCTCAGCCAGCCGCAGCAGCTTCGCCGGCTCGTCGTCGCTGTCCGGCTCCGCCAGGCAGTCCGCCGGGCCGCCCACCCGCAGGGTGGTATAGCGGCTCATCGGCGCGTCCAGCTGCCAGTCCAGCTGCGGCATTTCGGCTTTCAATGCTTCCAGAAATGTCTGATCGATCATACGGCCTGTCCTTCGACCTGCGGATACGCGTACATGAAGCACGCGCCCGTCAGCGTGGTCGGTACGCAATCGGCCGGGATGGCGGCGGTCTGCCCTGCTTTCAGCGGGATCGTCTCGTCCCCCGCCTTCATGCAGCCGTCTGCCAGCGCCGTCAGGATCCCGAAGCGCCGTTTATCAGTCGACAGCTTTATCCCGTCGCAGGCGGTCATCCGGTCCACGACGAAGTAACGGGTATCCAGTACCCGCTCCAGCGTCCCTGCCGCGTCCGCGCGCAGAGTCACCGGCTGCACGGTTTTGGTTTCCACGTCCAGCCGCGTCACGTCCAGCGCCTTGTCCAGGTGCAGTTCCCGGCCTCTGCCGTGCTCGTCCTTCCGGTCCCAGTCGTAGAAGCGGTAGGTCACGTCGCTGGACTGCTGGATCTCGTACAGCAGGATGCCTGCGCCGATGGCGTGAACCGTGCCGGAGGGGATGTATACCACATCGCCCGCCTTCACCGGCAGCGTGTTCAGGGCTTCCTCCACGGCAGCGCCGCGGCGGCAGAGCTCGCGCAGTTCATCCAGGCCGTAGCCCGGACGGATGCCGTAGACCAGCCGGGCGCCGGGCTCCGCCTTCAGAATAACCCAGGCTTCCGTCTTGCCGAGCTTATGCTCCACCCTGGCGGCGTATTCGTCGTCCGGATGCACCTGCACGCTCAGGTCCTGGCGGGCGTCGATCAGCTTGAGCAGCAGCGGCACCGGCTCCCGCACTTCGGTGCCCAGGAGCGCCGCGCCGTGCTCCGCGATCAGTTCCGTCAGGGTCCTGCCCGACGCGTCGCGGCTGTTGAGCCCGGGCAGGGCGCTGAAGGCCAGCGCCTCTCCCGTGCGTTCATCGGGTATATCCTGCCCGTATACGGTTTTCAGCGCGCTGCCGCCCCAGGGCGTAGCCGCGCCGTACCGGTAAGCGGGCGTCATCACGATCGGTTTCAATGCCATATCAGCAGTTTTCCTCCTTACAGGCCAGGGAGATCAGCGCGTAGGTGAAGATGCGCAGGTTCTTGCGCAGGCCGTCCAGGCTGATGAACTCGTCCGCGTGGTGCGCCAGTTCAGGCTCGCCGGGGAACAGCGCGCCGAAGGCCACGCCCTCCTCCAGGCATTTGGCGTAGGTGCCGCCGCCGATGGCCATGGCGTAGCCCTTCTCGCCGGTCACGTCCTCATACGCTTTGATCAGCTTTTTGACCAGTTCGGATTCCGCGGACACGTAGTGCGGCTCCGTCCGGCCCGTGATCTCCACCCTCATGCCCGGCAGCGCCCGGGCCGCCTGATCGGCGATGCCCTGCAGATCCGCCAGGATCGGGCAGCGCAGGTCCAGGGTCACGCGCACGCCCTTTTCATCGGCGCGGACGATGCCCATATTGCAGGTCAGCGCGCCGGAAACCTGATCCTTCATCTTGATGCCCAGGGACTTGCCGTCATACTCGACGCCGATCACGTCCGCCAGGGTCTTCAGGTCCCCCTCCACGCCCAGGGATTTCAGGGTTTTGAGCATGAGGCCGATGGCGTTCAGGGTGCCTTCGGGCATGGCGGCATGGCCGGGCACGCCCTCCGTGCGCAGGATCACGCCCTCAGGCGTCGCCTCCGCGGTCACCTGCCAGCCGAAATCGGTGGCGTTGATCGCGTCCGCCAGCGCCTGATCGCCCCTGATCAGCGCTTCGGCGCGGCCCGGCACCACGTTGTAGCGGTCACCGGTGTCAAAACGGATCACCTGCAGGCCCTGGTCGGAGAGTTTGCCCCAGATGTCCAGATGCAGGCCGCCTTTTTCGATATTGATGACCGGATAGTCCGCGTCCGGGGAGAATCCGCTGCGCGGCATGCCGCAGGCCTTGCGGTAATAGCGCATGTCCTCCCAGCCGCTTTCCTCGTCCGTGCCCAGGATCAGGCGGATCTTCCGGCGCAGGGGCAGGCCCAGGCGCCTGACAGCCGCCATGGCGTACATGGCCGCCACCACGGGGCCTTTGTCGTCCGCGGTGCCGCGGCCATACATTTTCCCGTCGCGGATCTCCGCGCCGAAGGGGTCGCAGGTCCAGTTATCACCCACGGGCACCACGTCCAGGTGGCCCAGCACGGCCAGCGCGTCTTCCGTCGAGCCCTTGCCCAGGTCCGCGTGGCCCGCGTAGCCGTCGATGTTCGCACACTCAAAGCCCAGACTGGCGCAGATTTCCAGCGCCTTGTCCAGCGCTTCCCGCGCCGGTTTGCCGAAAGGCGCGCCCGGCTGCGGCTCCGCTTTCACGGAGGGGATACGCACCAGGGTCTTCAGGGTTTCGAGCATCGGCTGTTCCAGCTCAGCCAGTACCTGTTCGATCATCTGCTGATTCATATAGATTCCTCCTCGTTATGCTCTCCTGTCAGGAACTCATACGCTTCTCTCAGTATCCGCCTCGTGCCTTCATGCCTCAGCAGGGCCGCGGCCTGCCCGCAGGGAAGAAGCCGGGCGTCGGTGATCTCTCCCGGCCGGGGCGTGACCGGCCCGTTTCCATATTCCGCCAGGAAATACACCACCGTTTTCCGCGTTCCGGGCTTCTCCGCCAGGTCGTACTCTTCCTCCCGCCGGAAGCCCTCCAGAAACGCCGGCCGGAGGCCCGTTTCCTCAAAAATCTCGCGGCGGGCCGTCTCAATCTCCGTCTCGCAGCCCTCCACATGGCCCTTGGGCAGGCTGTACCTGCCCCCGACTTCCCGCAGGATCAGAAATTCAGCTTCCCCGTTCCTTCTGGTAAAAACGACGGCCCCGCAGGATTTTTCCCGGTTCATGTCATCACTCCCGGTTTCCGTTCATTTTCTCATCGCTTCTTTCAGCCGTTTGACGCCTTCGGCCAGCTGGGCTGCGGGACAGGCGAAGTTCAGGCGCATGAAGCCCTCGCCCTCGGGGCCGAAGAAGGTGCCGGCAGTCAGCGCCACGCCGGCCTGCCTGCACTTCTGCTCTATGCGCGCGCAGGAGCCGTCATAGGCCCGCAGGTCCAGCCACGCCAGATAGGTCGCCTCCACCGGGCTCATCCGGGCAAAGGGCAGCTGCTCCTTGAGCAGGCGGCCCAGCAGCTGCAGGTTGTCCGCCAGGTAGGCCATCAGCCCGTCCAGCCAGGCTTCCCCCTCCGTCCAGGCCGCCCGGGTGGCCGACAGCGCGAAGATGTTCCCGCTGACGACGCCCGCGGCGGCGCTTTCGCTCTCCAGCGTCTTCAGCAGGGCGTGATTCCTGCTCAGGGCATAAGCCTGCTGCAGGCCCGCGATGTTGAACGTCTTGCTGGCGCTCATCAGGCTCACCACCTGATCCTCCGCGTCCGCCAGGCTCAGGATGGAAACGAAGCGGTGCGGCGCGAACACGAACTCGGCGTGGATCTCGTCCACGCAGAGCTTCACGCCGTAGCGCCGCGTCAGTTCCAGCACGCGGCGCAGTTCCGCCTCCGTCCAGCAGCGGCCCACAGGGTTGTGGGGGCTGCACATCAGCATGACGCGCGCACCGGACCGGAACGCCGCTTCCAGCTGGTCAAAGTCGATCTGGTAGCGGTCGTCGCTCCCTCTCACCAGCGCCACGCGGACGGCCGTCCGGCCGTTCAGCTCGACTGCGGTGGTAAAGGGGCCGTATACCGGCGTCAGGATCGCCACACGGTCCCCCGGCGCGGTGAAGCAGCGCACAAACAGCTTGAGCCCCGTTATGACGCAGGGCAGCATCAGCACGTCCTCCGGCCGGAGCGCCGCCTGATGCCGCCGCTCCAGGAAGCCCAGCATCGCACGGGTATCTTCTTCGGTGACCATGGTATACCCGTAGCAGGCGTGCGCGGCGCGGCGGGAGACAGCCTCCCCGATCGCCGGCGCGCAGCGGAAATCCATGTCCGCCACCCACAGTGGCACGGCGTTCTCGTCCATCACCGCCCGGTCGTCCCACTTTTCGCAGTCCGTGCCGGTCCGGACGATCCCCTCATCAAAATAAGCGCGGTCAAACGTCATTCATTTCACCTCTTATGATTCCGGATTCCTGATGCACCTGAGCACCCAGAAGCCTTTTTTCCGCTCGATCATTTCCACCGACGGGAACAGCGTCTCCAGATACTTCTTCGCGCTTTCAGCGCCCTGCTGCTTTCGGATCACCAGATACAGCGCGCCGCCGTCCTTCAGGTGGTCGCGGGACTCCGCGAACAGGCGATAGATCACGGCCTTGCCCGCACGGATCGGCGGGTTGGTGAGGATCGTGTCGAAAAGCCCTTCCAGTGCGGCAAAGCCGTCGCTTTCCACCACCGTGCCGGCAACGCCGTTGCGCTTCAGGTTCTCCCGGGTCAGGGCCAGCGCGCGCTCGTTTACGTCGCTCTGAACCAGCTCGACCGGATACGCCTTCCCGACGCTGACCCCAATCACGCCCGCGCCGCAGCCCAGGTCCAGCACCCGGCCCGTCAGCGCCGGCAGGCTGTCCAGCAGCAGGGCCGAGCCCTCGTCCACCTCGCCCCGGGAAAAGACGCCGCTGTCCGTGGTCAGGCGCAGCGTATGGCCCCGGTAGGTGAACTCCGTATCCACCGGACGGCTCTCGGCGCTCGGCCGCTTAGCAAAATACTGGTCTGTCATGGCTTCAGTTCCACCGCCTGTCTGAGAGCCGACAGCTCTTCCGCCGTCAGTTCCCGCATCTCTCCCGGCTCCAGCGCGGGATCCAGCCGCAGCGGCCCCACCCGCTCCCGGTGCAGCGTCAGTGTCTCATGCCCGCAGGCTGCCAGCATCCGCCGCACCTGGTGATATTTGCCCTCCGTCACCGTAACGCGGGCCGTATGCGCGTCCACGATGTCCAGCACCGCGGGACGTGCGGTAAAATCGCTCAGCACCAGGCCCCGGGCAAAGGCCGCGGCGTCCTCCGGGACGAACGCCGTGTCCGTGGTGGCAAGGTAAGTCTTTTCGATGTCGCGCTTCGGCGAAATCAGCCTGTGCGCCAGTTCGCCGTCCGTGGTGAGCAGCAGCAGGCCGGAAGTGTCCTTGTCCAGGCGGCCCACCGGCATGCATCCGAGGCTGGCATAAACCGGCGGCAGCAGGTCCATGACCGTCTTTGCTTTCGGATCCCGGGCCGCCGTCAGCACCCCGCAGGGCTTGTACAGCATTACCGTGCGGTCAATCCTTGAGTCAACGCTCCGCCCGTCCACCGTCAGCGGCACGCCGGGGGTCACGTTTTCCGCCGGCGTCCGGACCACGACGCCGTCCACCGCGGCGCCGCCCCGGCGGATGAGCCGCTGCGCCTCGCTCCTGCTGCCCAGTCCCAGCCGTGTCAGCAGCGCATCAAGCCGCATCGCGCATCCGGGACGCCGCCTTCGCCGCGCCGTATTTGCGCACGCACCACAGCGGGCAGTACGCCAGCAGCAGCACCAGCCCCATTTCCAGCCGGAACTCGCGCTGGGTCAGCATCCCGTGCATCGCGTCGACCGCCTTGGAGGCCTTGCGCATGAGGCCGCTCACCCCGCTGACCGAGGACTTCATGAACAGGAACAGGATCAGCGCCCACAGCACATAAGCCACTGCCGCCAGTGCGAAATTCCGCACCGTCAGCCTGTCAAAAGGCGCTTTGCGCAGCGGACCGGCCCCGCCCAGGTAATCGCTGGGTGTATGGCGGTACCAGCGCACGGCCAGGATGATCAGGAAGACGATCAGCCCGCCAATGATGATGCCCAGGCCCGCGTCGTAGCCGTGGGTCTTGATGCCGAACACGGTCAGCACGTTGCCGATATTCTTGAGGATCTTCAGCGAGCCCAGGTTGCTGGTCATCGTATAGTAGAACAGCAGCGCCAGCGCCACCGCAGGCACCGCCGCGTAGCTCACATGCAGGAAGCGCCGCAGTCCGTACAGGATCGCCTGGAAATAAGCGTATTTGCCGCCGTCGTCCCCGTTGAGCCGCATGATGGCCCAGCAGTGAAAGCGGTGCTCCGGCAGGACCGCGAAGACCCAGATCAGCAGTGTCGCGGCGCAGCGCAGCACCGTCGTCAGGCCGTCGTTTCTCGGAACAGTAATCAGCATCCAGGGCAGTACCAGCAGCGCGCGCGTCACCACGAACAGCAGGCTGAGCCCCGCCCACGCCGCCAGATTCTTCCCGTTCATCCATTCCCGTTTTTGCATCATTCCACTTCTCCCTTGTCAAATTACGCACATATTATATAGGATGCTTGCCAAAATCGCAAGCGTCCGTGTATAATAAAACGATTCTTAAGATGCGAGGGGGGTGTCGTTCTGGAGGTCTGCGGCATCATCGCGGAGTTCGACCCGTTTCACCGGGGACATCTGCATCTGCTGGCGGAAGCGCGGAAATGGGCCGGCTGCGACTATATCGTCTGTGTGATCAGCACCGCCTTCCTGCAGCGCGGCACCGCCGGTCTGTTTTCCACCCGGGACCGCGCGCGGATGGCGCTGGAAGCCGGCGCGGACGCGGTGTTCGCGCTGCCGGTCAGCTTTTCCTGCGCCGCGGCCGACCGTTTCGCCCTGGGCGGCGTCAGGCTGCTGTCCTCTCTCGGCGTGGTGACATCCCAGGCCTTCGGCTGCGAGAACGCTGCCGACAGCGATGCCCTGAAGCGCGCCGCCGCCTGCCTGAACGGGGAGACGCCCGCCTTCCGCGAGGCCCTGCGCACACGGCTGGCCACCGGCATCCCCTATCCCCAGGCCCAGGCCGAAGCCCTGCAGGCCGCCTGCGGCGTTCCGGCCGGGCTGCTCTCAGCGCCGAACAACATCCTGGCGGTGGCCTATCTGCGGCAGCTCATGGGCGCCAGCCTGCCGATCCGGCCCGTTTTCATCCAGCGGCTGGGCAGCCGGAGCGCGGAAGGCGGCGGGCCCCTCCCCTCCAGCGCCGTCAGGCAGCTCATCCTGAGCGGAGACACGGACATCGCCATGCAGGCGGTCCCCCCCGCCTCCGCCGCGATCGTCCGCGAATGCATCGGCGAAAAGCGCCTCTGCCCGCCCGAAGCGCTGACCCAGGCGCTCTTTTACCGCCTGTATACGAGCGCCCCGGAGGAGTGGGCGCGGTACGCCGATCAGGGCGAAGGCCTGGAAAACAGGCTGAAAAAGGCGCTTGACGCCCGCCCGGCCAGCCGGGAAGCGCTGCTGGAAGGGCTCAAGACCCGCCGGTATACCCGCGCTGCCCTGCAGCGCTGGCTGAGCCGCATCCTGCTGGACCTGCCCGCCGACCGGCTTCCGGACGCCCCGGAATGCCTGCGGCTGCTGGGCTTCCGCCGTTCCGCGGAGCCGCTGCTGCGGGAGATCCGCCGCAAAGCCAGCCTTCCCCTGATCTCCAAACCTGCCCGGGGCAAGGCCTATCTCGCCGACGATGCCCGGGCTGAACTCCTCTGGAGCCTGGGCGCGGGGCAGCCCGCCAGCCTGTTTGAGCAGTCGCCCGCCGTCGTTCCGTTTTCCGAATCCGTGAACAGTGAGGACATACAGCCATGAGAGAATTATCCTGTGCCGACCTGCAGGCCGCTGTGGCCGGCCTTTTCCTGAAAGCGAACCGCGAGATCTCGCCGGATATCCGCGCGGCCATGGAAGCCGCCCGGGACGGCGAAACATCCCCCGCAGCCCGATACGCCCTAACGCAGCTGGTGGACAATTACGACTGCGCCCTGGAGGACGGGCTGCCCATCTGCCAGGACACCGGCATGGCGATCGTATTCGCGGAAGTCGGCCAGGAGGCGCATTTCACCGGGGGGCAGTTCGCGGAGGCCGTCAACGCCGGCGTGCGCGAGGCGTATCAAAAGGGCCTGCTGCGCAAGTCCGTGGTGTCCGACCCGCTCTTCGACCGCGTGAACACCCTGGACAACTGCCCCGCCATCATCCACACGTCCATCGTGCCCGGGGACAAAGTGCATCTGCTGGCCATCGCCAAGGGCTTCGGCAGCGAGAACATGTCCCGCATCGGCATGCTCACGCCTTCCGCCGGGGAAACAGGTGTTTTCAACTACATTGTGGAAACCGCGCGCCTGGCGGGGCCGAACCCGTGCCCGCCCGTCGTGGTGGGCGTGGGCGTGGGCGGGGACTTCGAGCAGGCCGCCCTGCTGGCCAAGCGGGCGACGGCCCGTCCCCTGGGGCAGCGGCATCCAGACCCGCGCTACGCTGCCATGGAAACCCGTGCGATGGACGCCATCAACGCCCTCGGCATCGGCGCGGCGGGCTACGGCGGGCTGACCACCGTCCTCAACGTGGCCATCGAGTCCGCGCCGACACACATCGCGGGCCTGCCTGTGGCGGTCAACATCTGCTGCCACGCCTCCCGGCACGCCGAAACGACCCTTTGATGCGGAGGAAGCGAACATGAACGCACTCGATACACCCCTCGATATCCGGCTGCCCCTGACCGATGAGACCGTCAGCCGCCTGCGGGCGGGCATGACCGTCCGCCTGAGCGGCCCCTGCTATACGGCCCGGGACGCCGCCCACAAGCGCCTGACCGAAATGCTCAGCCGCGGTGAGCCCCTGCCCATCCCCCTGAAGGGGCAGTGCATTTACTACGTCGGTCCCTCCCCCGCCCCGGAAGGCAAGCCCATCGGCGCCGCCGGGCCCACCTCCAGCTACCGTATGGACGCCTATACGCCGCGCCTGCTCAGCCTGGGCCTGAAGGGAATGATCGGCAAAGGCGCGCGCAGCCGGGCCGTGATCGACGCGATCAGGCAGGAACGCGCCGTATACTTCGGCGCCGTCGGCGGCGCGGCCGCGCTCCAGGCGCGGCATATCACTGCCTCGGAGCTCATCGCCTTCCCTGACCTCCAGTCCGAAGCCATCCGCCTGCTGACCCTCGACCGCTTCCCCGCCGTGGTGCTGATCGACAGCCTGGGGCAGCTTTTTCCTAACGGATAACCGCGCCAAACCTGATGAAGCCCATGCTTAATACAATGACAATTGAGCCAATCATGATCAGTCTTGCATAATTTACAGCCTGAGTCAACAGTATCATTTGCCAAAGCGCTCCGGATTTGATATAATAAGGCGCTGTTCATCTCAACAGCGCCATTTCGACATCTTTGGAGAAACATGATTCACGTATTTCGAGGCCTCGGCCGCCGTGCCGCCGCGCTGATCTGTGTTTTCCTGCTCCTGGCCAGCCTGTTCCCGGCCGCCGCGCAGGCGCAGCAGGCGGATTACAACCCGAGCATGCCGCAGTATCTGATACCGGAGCACCTGTCAGGCAGCTCCGCGATCCTGATCGAAGCGGATTCCGGCGAGGTCATTTTTGAAAAAAACGCGGACGCCAGGATCTACCCCGCGTCCACCACAAAAATCATGACCGCCTACCTGGGGATCATGCTCAACGACCCCAACAGGCAGGTCACTGTCAGCGCCTCCGCGATGGACATCGGCGAAGGCTCTTCCACCATTCCTCTCAGCTACGGCGAAACGCTGCGCTTTGAGGACGTGATCTACGCCACCATGCTGCGCTCCGGCAACGAAGGCGCCAACGTGATCGCCGAAACCGTGTCCGGCTCCGTGCCGGCCTTTGCCGATCTGATGAACCGGGCCGCGGAAAACCTCGGCATGAACGGCACGCACTTCGTCAATCCTCACGGCCTCCAGGACGAGAACCACTATTCCACGGCCCGCGACATGGCGACGCTGGCGCGGTACGCCATGCAGAACCCGACCTTCCGGGACGTGGTGCGCCGCTCGGAATATGAAATGCCCGAAGACAATATCTACAAAGCGCGCACGCTGAGGACCAACAACCGCTTTCTGCTGAATACCGCCGACAACGCTGAAACCTACTACCCCGAAGGCATCGGCATCAAGACCGGTTTTACCAGCGCGGCGGGCAACTGCTTCGTCGGC
>JBGUIY010000048.1:0-5828 GCA_045113475.1 Christensenellales bacterium
GATCCTTGCGGCGTTAATGGTGGTCAGGCCCAGGGCTTTGACGGGATCCATGCCGTGGCGGACCGCTTCGCCCATCTCGTACAGCAGCATGTTGAAGACGGTGACGGGGCCGTCGGTCATTACGGCGATATTGACGCCGAGGTCGTCCAGGATCCTGCAGCATTCGTAATCCAGCTTGCCGCCCTCCCCGGGGAAGAGGGGCTCGCTGGTGGGTCCGAAAATGACGCCGCGGACATGCGGGTCGGTGAGCTCCTGCGCGAAATCGCTGGCGCCCTGTGCGTGATCGACGGTAATGAGGATGTCGAATTCTTTCGCGATCTCCAGCAGGGTCATCATATCGTGCATATAGCTGTGCACCTTCAGCGGTATTTCCTTCTTCAGCACAGGAATGCCGTGCTCCAGGCCCAGGTCGAAAGGCGGCAGCTTTGTTTTGTCGTCTCCGGCGGCTGCTTTTTTGTCCATGTAGTCGCGTACATTGCGCAGCCAGGTCTTCATGGTGTTCGCGATCGCCATACGGGTCATCGGCGCCATGTTTTTATTGGAATAACACCCCTTGGGGTTGATGCCCATGGCTGCTTTCATCACGGCCGGACGGCGCATCAGGCGGTTTTCACCCGCTGATTTCATGACGATGCCCCAGCCGCAGACCACGTTGGCGGAGCCTGGCACCAGGCAGGAGGTTGTGATCCCCTGGCGGAGCGCCCACTTAAAGTCCTTCGAATCCGGGTTGATGCCGTAGTAGGCGTCCAGCTCCGGCGTCAGGGGATTCGTGATCTCGTTCAGATCTGCGATCTCGTCGCCCTCGGGGAAACCGCCGATATGGCTGTGGGCGTCCACCAGGCCGGGCGTCACCACGTGGCCGGCAGCGTCCACGCAATCGCCGCTGTTCAGGGGCAGGTCTTCTCCGATCTCGATGATCTTTCCGTTTTCGATCCGCAGATCGCCGCGCATGACGCCGGCCGCGCCCATCGTATAGAGCAAACCGTTTTTGATCACATACATTTGAGCGCATCCCCTTCCTTGTAGATCACTTCGCCGGCCTGATACGCCGTGACGACGCGCGCCTCCCAGCTTTCCAGCGGGTTGCCGCTCCATACCACGAGGTCGGCCAGCAGTCCTTCCCGGATGGAACCGGTTTGATCGGCGATGCCAAGCAGCTGTGCCGGGACGCTGGTGAGCAGCGGGAGCGTCTTTTCCGTATCATGGAGCACGCGCATCAGTTCGATCCCGTTCCACAGCATATCCTCACGGGCACCGAACATATTGGAATACTCGCCGGCGAAAGCCACCGGCACGCCCTGTTCCATAAAAGCTTTGACAGCTTCGAAGCTGACAGTCATGGCGGCTTTGTCCAATACGGCTGAAGCGGTGCGGAAGATGACGGGGATTTTGTTTTCGATGATCCAGTCTTCCTCACCGGTCAGGCCAAAGCCGTTGACGAGCACCAGCTTCAGGTCCGGGTAGGCGCGGACGATTTCCCAGACGTGCTGAGCGGCCAGCGCGGTATCCGCGGAGACGAACAGGGGCAGCTCGCCGCTGACGACGCGCCTGAGCGCATTCAGCTTGTCATCTTTGGGTTTGTCCGCCTCTTCCTTGTATTCGCTCGCCTTGCGCAGCTGATCGGCCAGCTGGGTATAGATCCACATGCGGGTCATGGGCGCTGCTTTGTTCTTGCCGTAGGTCTGCTTGACATTGGGGGTCACGGAAGCCATCATGCCGATATCCCTGCGCAGGCAGAGCTTATACGGGTTGACGCCGTCTACGTGGAAGGCCGCGATGGTGCCGCCGAACAGGTTGTTGTCCGTGGGGGAAACACCCACTGTAGTCAGGCCGAACGCGCCCAGCTGCTGCGCGGTCACGGCGCGGCCGTTGAAGGCGTAGAAGCCATCCAGCTCCGGCATGACCGGGTTGGAATGCTCGTCGTTGTCGCTGGCGCTCGGACGGATCTCGAAAGCGGTACCGTTGACGCCCCAATTGGAGATCGGCTGTACGAACCCGGGCAGCAGGTGCTTCCCGCTCAGGTCGATCCCTTCGCCATCGATGGTTTCGGCGATACGGGCGATGCGTCCGTTTTCGATCAGCACGTCCCTGCGGCCGGCGTTGCCGAATCCGTCATGGACAGTAGCGTTTTTCAACAGCATGGTCGGTCAGCTCCTTTAATCTTTTTCACCCAGCAGGTGTTCCTTCAGGAAAGCCGCTACCTGCGGATAGCAGTCGAACTGGTTCTTGCGCTTGCTCAGGCCGTGTCCTTCGTCCGGATAACGGAGATATTTGACTGGTACGCCGCGCTTTTCCAGGCTGGCTACGATCTGATCCGCCTCGCTGACGGGAACACGCGGGTCGTTGGCGCCGTGGATGACCATGAGCGGCGCCTTGATCTGATCCACATGGAAGATCGGGGAGACGCGGCGCAGGGTCTCACGGTCGCGGGCAAGGGTGCCATACTCGCTTTCTCGGTGCGCACGGCGGTATTCGGCTGTGTTCTCCAGGAAGGTCTCCAGGTTGGACATACCGACTTCATCCACGGCGGCCGCCCACAGATCCGGGTAGTGGGCGATGCTGGACAGGGTCATGAAGCCGCCGTAGCTGGCGCCCATGACGGCAATGCGCTTGGGGTCCGCGACGCCGGTATCGATCAGGTGCTTGACCAGGCATTCCACGTCGTGCACGCTGTCCAGACGCTTTTCCACGTCGTCCAGATGCGTATAGGTCTTTCCGTAGCCCGTGCTGCCGCGCACGTTGGGCGCTGCCACGCTGAAGCCCTCGCCGACCAGATACTGGATCAGCGGGTCGTACATGGGGAACTCCTGGCCCTCGGGACCGCCGTGGATCCCCAGCACCACCGGGCCGGGCTGCTTCGCGCCGTTGGCGCGGTAGAGCCAGTAGGGCACGCGCAGGCCGTCATAGGAGCGGTATTCCATGAGTTCCGGCTCAACCAGGTCGTCTTCGCTGATCTCGCCGAGGGGAGAACCCGTGACGCGTCGCACGCTGTCAGCCGTCATGTCCAGCACCCAGATGCCGCCGGGCCGCTTGCCGCTGGAAAAGTTCATCAGCAGGCGCAGGCTGTCCGGCGCGAAACTGATGCCGCTGTAGGTGTTGATGAAGCCCTTGGGCATCTGAGGCGTGTTGATCAGTGCGCCGGTCTTCAGGTCCAGGATCTTCAGGACACCGTAGCCGTCCGCGTTCACCACCATGGCCAGATAGCGGTCGTCGTAGCTCAGTGACAGCCCCTCAACGTCCCAGCTGTCACAGTACACTTTTTCAAGGGTGGCAGACGCCACGTCATAATAGGCCGCGAATTTGAACTCGCTGTTCACGTCCGTGGTCAGGTAGAAGCCGCTGCCGTCAGATTTCCAGGCCGGCGAGCCGTACTGGGCGTAAGTCCCGGCAGGATCCACGTCTTTGGCTTTACCGGTCGTCATGTCGATGATCCACATCTTGTTGTCGCTCTCGCCCCGGAGCTTGTTATAGAGCATGTATTTTCCGTCCGGGGACACGGCGCAGGGGATGTTGTAGTTATCCTGGTTTTCGAGAACGGTGGTTTCAACGCAGGTCGTGAGGTCGAGTTTCATGATATCGAAGTTGGCCGGGCTGCGCTTGTTGCCCGAGTAATAGATATACCTGCCGTCCGGGGTCATGCCGCCCACGTAATTGCGGACCTTCGGATCCGTGGTCAATGCCTGAGGCGCGGAGCCGTCCATACGCAGCAGGTACAGCTGCTCCTGCTCGTTGCCGCCCATGTCGGACGCGTACAGCACCGCTTTGCCGCCCGGCGTGCCGATCAGGCGCCACACGCGCTCGGTGCCCTGGGTCAGCTGTTCAGGGGTCTTGCCGTTCATGTCGGTCTTCCAGACCTGCGAGGTACCGCTTTTGTTGTTGAGGAAAGCGATGCCGCCGTTCTCCAGCCATACGGCTGCGCCGTTCGTTTCAACGGAATAATAGCTTCGTACATCACTCATCGTTCCATACCTCCGAATGATCTTCAAGATAGCCATTCAAATGATGTTTGCGCCAGCGAATCGGATCAGTCCGCCGGAACAGGCGGATATGCCGCTTAGTCCTGAACCGGCTCCAGGCAGTGGCAGGTCACCCAGTGGCCCGGTTTGACTTCGACCATGCCGGGATACTCGCTCTTGCACTTTTCAATCGGGCAGTAGCACCGGGGCTCAAAATAGCAGCCGGGGCCGTTGTCGATAGGCGTCGGCGGTTCGCCGGTGACCTCGATCACGTTGCGCACTTCGTTGGGATCCAGGGACGCGCAGTTGGAAATCAGCACTTTCGTGTAGGGGTGCAGCGGATTGTGCAGCACCTCGTCGGTGGGGCCCATTTCCACGATGCGTCCGAGATACATGACGGCGACGCGGTCGGAAATATAGCGGGTGGTCGCGATGTCGTGGGATATAAAGACCATGGCGGTCTGTTTTTCGCGGGCAAGCTTCACCAGCATGCTGATGATATCGGCGCGGATGGACACGTCCAGCATGGATACGGGTTCGTCCGCCACCATGAAGGAGGGATTCAGCAGCATGGAGCGCAGGATGGAAATGCGCTGCAGCTGTCCGCCGGAAAGCTCGTGGGGATGGCGGTCGATATAATCTTCGGCGGGATGGAGGCCGCTCTGCTCCAGGATATCGAGGATGATCTTCATGCGTTCGGCGTCGTTGTCGCCGATGTGGTGCAGACGGAGCGGATCCTCCAGGATGCGCTTCAGGGTATGGCGCGGATCGAAGGTGTCGAAGGGATTCTGGAACACCATCTGGCAGGAGCGGCGGAAACGCAGGGGATCCTTTTTCAGCATTTCGGTGGTGTTTTCCCCAAACAGCCGGATCTCGCCAGAGGTACATTTTTCCAGGTGCACCAGCACGCGGCCCAAAGTGGATTTGCCGCAGCCGGATTCGCCGATGACGCCCAGGATCTCGCCCTTTTTCAGCGTGAAGCTGACGCCGTCGACAGCCTTGACGGTCTGCTTGCGGACGGTCTTGCCGTTCTTTTTAGAGGTCAGTTTCTGGGTGTACCATTGCTTGACGTCCTTGACTTCCAGGACGGTCTGATCGTTCTTCGGCGTCATTTCGCTTCACCTCCCAGCAGATGGCATGCGGCGTACCAGTTTTCCCCGACTTTCTGCATTTCGGGCAGGGCGGCGCGGCAGCGCTCCGTGGCGTACGGGCAGCGCGGCGCGAACACGCAGCCGGTCGGATAAACGCTGAGGTCCGGGAGCGAGCCGGGGATGCCCCGCAATTCTTCCCGGGCGCCTGTGAAGGAGGGGAAGGATTTGAGCAGCCCCTGCGTGTACGGATGCCTGGGGGTGACGAGCACGTCTTTGACGGAGCCGGTCTCCAGCATGCGGCCGGCGTACATGACGGCGATCTTGTTGCAGGTCGAAGCGACGACGGATACGTCGTGGGTGATCATGATGCGGGTCAGGTTGAACTGATCCTGCAGGCCCATGATCTCCTTGAGGATCTGGCCCTGGGTGACCACGTCCAGCGCGGTGGTCGCTTCGTCCAGCACCAGCAGACGCGGGTTGAACAGCAGGCTCAGCGCGATGGAAACACGCTGCATCATGCCGCCGGAAAGCTCGTGGGGGAAACTGGTAAACACGCGTTCCGGCAGATTGACGATCTTCAGCATTTCGATCACGCGGGCCTTCGCCTCGTTTTTATCGGCATGGGGGCGGTGGATATGGTACACATCCATCATCTGCTTGCCGACGCGGTGCACGGGGCTCAGCGCATTCATGGATTTCTGGAAAACGACCGCGATCTCCGCCCAGCGGAGCTTGCGCAGCTCGTCGTTGGACAGCTTCAGCAGATCCTGGCCGTCGAAAA
>JBGUIY010000049.1:0-5285 GCA_045113475.1 Christensenellales bacterium
ATGTACTGCCATGCTTTCTGTTTGCCCTGATAGCCGGTCAACTGGTCCGTGGAAGCGGCCAAGGCGGAAGAGGTCAGGCAGACCAGCAGCATGAGGGCCAGGATAAAGGATGCTCTTTTCATGAAATTACCTCGTTGTCAAGTATATGAACGGTATTGAACGACCGGCATTTTCGGCTTGAGCTCGTCGAAGATCCGCTGGGTGCACAGGAGGGTGCCTTCACGGGTCAGGGAGCCCTGCGCCATGACCATGCCGGTGCGCAGCATTTCGCCGTAATCCAGGCCGCGCAGCTTGCTCATGCACAGGCCGGCGACCAGGGAATCACCCGCGCCCTGCTTGCCGACGACCTTGATGGGCGTGCCTTCGGAGTACCAGATGCCCTTCCGGTTGGCAAGGATGGCGCCTTTCGCGCCCAGGGACAGGCACACGCAGTTCACGCCCTTCTCAACGACGGACATGGCTTCGGTGCAGGCAGTGTCCAGGTCGGTGATCGAATGTCCGGTCAGGGTCTCCATCTCAAACCGGTTGGGCTTGATCAGATCCGGGCCGGCTTCAACGCCCAGGCGCAGCGGCTCTCCCACGGTATCCAGCACGGTCAGCACACGGGCCGCCTTGGCTTTGGTGATCATCTGCCTGTAGACGTCTGTCGGGACGCCGGGCGGGATGCTGCCGCTCATCACCAGGATGTCCGTCTGGCCAAGGATGGATTCGAAGCGCTGCATGAAGCGCTTATAGGAGCTGAAGTCGACGACCATGCCGGCCTCGTTGACCTCGGTCAGTTCGCCCGTGTCATCGTCGTAGATCTTCAGGTTTTCGCGCAGGCGGCCGTTGACCGGAACCATGACGGTGGGAATGCCGAGGGAGGCCATCGTATCCGTCAGGTAGGTGCCGCTGTCCATGGGGTCGAAGCACATCGCGCGCGCATCCTGCCTGAAATTGCGCAGCTGAACGGCCACGTTGACGCCTTTGCCGCCGATGTCCGTACGGCTGCGCTGAACGCGGTTGAAACCGCCTTTCTTAAACGCCCTCAGATGAACGGTGCGGTCTATGCAGGGATTCATCGTCACGGTCGTGATCACTTAACACCCTTCTTCCCCGTGCCTGCAAAACCACGAACCGGCCGCGCCCCGAAAGGGGCGGCCGCTGTCCGAAATCCTGCCGGCACTGCAAATGTTGTCGGATAAGAGTGTACCAGAAACCGCTGGAAATGTCAAACAAAGCGAAATACAGAAATCCGGAGCGCAGAATCAGGACCAGCTTGACGTACAGGCGGTGATTCCGCGTTCCGGATTCGGTTTTCGGGACGGTTTACGTCGGCAGCGTTATCCCGGCTTCCTGTACGCACTCCACCAGCTTGTCCAGCGCCTCGCGGATCTGCTCGGGCTTATGGCAGGAGGTGACGCCGAAGCGCAGACGCGCCTTGCCGCGGGGAACGGCGGGGAATACGGCCGGGGGCACGAACACGCCCTTTTTGCGCATCATGTTGCTGAGCCGGAAGGCGTCCTCGTCTCTGCCGATCATGATCGGGATGATGGCCGTGCGGCCGGCCAGGCCGATGTCGAATCCGCGCGCCTTTGCTTCCTCGACGAAACAGGCGATGTTGCGGCGCAGGTCGCCCATGATCGAGGGATCCTCGCGCAGCAGCTGAACGGCGCGCAGCGTCGCGGCGGCCAGGGGCGGCGACATGCCCACGGAGAAGACAAACCCGGGCAGGCTGTAGTGCAGGTAATCGATAAGCGTCTTTTTGCCCGCCAGGTAGCCGCCGCAGGTGCCCAGACCCTTGGACAGCGTGCCCATCTTGATGTCGATATCGTCCGGCTGCAGATGGAAGTATTCGTCCACGCCGCCGCCCGTTTCGCCGATGACGCAGGCGGAATGCGCTTCGTCCACCATCAGGAAGCAGCCGTACTCTTTTTTGAGGCGCACGTACTCGGGAATCGGCGCGATGTCGCCGTCCATGGAATACACGCCCTCCACGACGATCAGCACTTTCTCGTACTCGTGCCGGTTGAGGCGCAGCAGCGCGTCCAGCGCGCGCACGTCGTTGTGGGGGAAGGGCAGGGATTCCGCGTCGGACATCCGCAGGCCTTCCATGATCGAGTTGTGGTCGATGGCGTCATACAGGATCAGGTCGTTCTTGCCGCAGAAGTTGCCCACGATGGTCACATTGGTGGAATGGCCGCCTACCAGCACGATGGCGCTTTCGGCGTGCTTCCATTCGGCGATGGCCTTTTCCAGGTCGCGGTGCAGCTGCTTTTCACCGGCCAGCAGGC
Organism: Christensenellales bacterium; assembly: GCA_045113475.1. Lineage (GTDB taxonomy): Bacteria > Bacillota > Clostridia > Christensenellales > Aristaeellaceae > UBA4246. Next base: position 2,274 of record JBGUIY010000049.1, read on the forward strand.
GGCTGCCGGAGGCGGAGGTGCCGTACTTGTCGATGGCTTCCTTGGCCGCTTCCATGGTCTCCTTGCGGCCGGACATGCCCACGTAATTGTAGGAGCCAAAGTTGAGCACCCACTGGCCGTCCATCAGGCTGCGGTCGGTCAGGGGGGATTCATGGCACACGAAATAGGGGTTGTCCTCTTCGCTCTGCATCAGCTTCTGCTGGCGCTCCGCGAAGGCCTTGTATTCGGGGGTGTCCTCGAACCTGGTGATGGGCTGTACGTGGTCGGGCTTTTTGCGCTCTTCCTCGCGTTCGCCGTTTTTCAGGCGGCAGATCAGCTGCGCGGCCCCGCGCACCGTGGTGCATTCGCCGTAATCCCGGGGCTCGATCACCACGTGGAAGGTCTCTTCTGCCTTCACTGCCAGGGAAACCAGGCCCAGACTGTCGCCCTTCAGATCTTCGCTGAAGCGCGCGTCGTCGGCGATGCTTTCCGCCGGGACATTCAGCACCTCGGCATAGAGGTTCCGGACCCAGTTCATGATCTCCCGGTCATCCATGGCCTGCGGGGCGGGAGCGGGCGCCGCGGGCTTCGGTTCGTATCCTCCGGCCTTTCCGGCCAGGGAAACGTCCGTAAAGCCGGGCTTCATATCCTGAATGGCCTGGCGCAGGCGGAAGCGCTGCACCTTCATGCTGGCGGACAGGGGGAGCGGCGCTTCGGAAACGACCAGCCTGGTCACCTGCTTCATCAGCGGGAGCCGGGCGTTCAGGTCGCGCACGGATGCGATCAGGCCGCTGTTGTCCGCGGCGCCGGTCCCGGGCTGGCAGTGCGCGACGAGGGTGATGTCCTCGTACTTCTCATCGGGCCTGCGCCGGATGCCCACCACACTGAAGGCGTCGACGCAGGAGGGCGGCGCGAAGGCTGCTTCCAGTTCGTCGGGGTATACGTTTTCGCCGGATTCGTTGATGATCAGATCCTTGCTGCGGCCGATGATGTACAGGCGTCCGTCGCTGTCCAGCCGTACCAGATCGCCGGTGTGGAACCAGCCTTCGCTGTCCAGCTCCGGAGGCAGCTCCCGGCCGTTTTCGAGCCGGGCCGTATGCAGCGTCCCGCCCCGGATGGCCAGTTCGCCGATGCCGTCCGCGCCGGGATCGAGCACCTGGTATTCCGCGCTTTCGAAAGGCTTTCCGACGGAGCCGGACAGCCGCACGTCGTAATCCATGTCGCTTTCCACGGAGGTGACGCCCGTCTCGGTCATGCCGAAGCCCACCACCGTGTAGTAGCCCAGCTGGTTGAACAGGCGCAGGTTATCCTCCGGCGCAAAGCTGCCGCCGATGATGACGCAGCGCATTTTGTCGCCCAGCAGCTGCTTCAGCGTGCTCTCGAAGAGCTTTCCCTCGGCGAGGGCAAGTCCCTTTTCGGGGTTGTGCTTCTGCTCCTGCTCGGAATGCGCCAGCGCCTGCGCGAACATGTGCCGGGTCATTTCGTCCATGGTTTCCATCCTGCGCCTGAGCCCGCCGCAAAGGTTGTTGAGCAGCAGGGGCACGGTAATGAGCATGGTGACCTCGAAGGTCTGGGCAGTGCGCAGGATGGTCTGGGGGCTGCGGTCACGCAGGTACACGTTCTCGCCGCCGATAAAGCTCATCCAGAGCACGCAGACCAGGAAGCCGAACACATGGTGGCAGGGCAGGAAGACCAGGTTGCGCGTATACGAGCCGTCGATGATGCGACGGTTGAGCCGGTGCAGCAGCTCGGAATTGAGCAGCTGATTGCACAGGGCGCGCTCGTCGTATACAAAGATGCGGCTGGTCTGCGTGGTGCCGGAAGTGCAGAGCGCCACCTTCGTGCCGAAGCACTCGGGCTGCCAGCCCGCCGCATCCGGGCTCTGGTACAGATCTTCCGCGGTATAAATGCGGGTTCCGTTCAGGCCTGTGCGGCCGCGGGCGCAGACGAGTGCGTGGGCGTCCGCCTGCCGGAGCAGGTACGCCGTCAGCTCGTCCGGGGCGTTGGGGTCCAGCAGCAGTGCGTTGTTGCCGGAAAGCAGGATGCCGAAAAACAGGGGCAGCCATTCGGGACAGGTGTCCAGGGAAAGGGCGATCCATTTCCCGCTCCCGTTTTCCGCGCTCAGGCGGCGTGCGATGCCCAGCATCCGCTGCCGGCATTCGCCCCAGGTGACGCGCCGTTCGATGCCGGCAGCGTCCAGATACAGCGCCTGCAGTGCGGCTTCGTCCTCGAAGATGATCTCGTACAGGCGCTTAAGGGTCGGCTCTGCTCTCAGAGCCGTGCTGCGTCGTTCGATTGAATCCATGATAACCTCACTTATTGTCTTTTCAGAGTCGTCAGTGTATTGGTCACATATCCCTCCGTCCCGTCTTCCAGACGGATCAGGTACCAGCCTGCGGGGGATATGCCATAGCAGGGATAGGTCTTGCCGGCCTTGGCGGAGCCGACCTTCTTGGAATCGGTGGTGTCGCTCTCCCGCACGTTCACCGCGCCGGAACGCCTGATCGTAACGATGCCGATCTGCCGGGGCGGGGTGTTGGCGGGGGCTAGGGTAGGCACGGAAACAGGGCTGGACAAGCGGTATTCGTAAGTGGTCCTGAACACGGGCTCGTCGCCCTTGCCGGCGGTATAGCCGGTCAGGGTCAGCAGCAGCGTTTCAGGCGCTTTTTCCGGCAGAGCCAGGTCCGCGAACTGCCCGGTCAGGGGCAGGGCCTGCATCGTGAGGCTGATGTCCGTCAGCCTGCCGTCCGCCAGGATGCGGTCCAGCCGGAGCCGCATCAGGCGTTCTGATTTGTTGAAAAACCACAGGGTGCGGCTGCCGGGGGCCGATTCGGACGGCGGCAGGATCAGCAGGCAGGCTTCTTCGCTGTCGAAAGCGGCGGCTGCGCCTGTGAAATCCGCCGGAGAGGGCCGCTTTGCGGCACTTTCGCCGTAAGGCAGGGCCGAGAGCGTTTCCTCAAAGAGCACGCTGCCGTCCTTGCCGAGGGCCGCGACGCCCACGTCGCATACAGTGACCGGGGTGAGCTCCGAACG
>JBGUIY010000050.1:0-5247 GCA_045113475.1 Christensenellales bacterium
CCCCCCCCCCCCCCACGGCCGTTATTCGGGTATGCTGCTTTCATGAAGGGAGGATATATGCCGCTGTCCGGCTTCGTCCTATACGGCCGGAAGGCTCACGGGTTCATTGTATCATGCGCATGATATTCGACCGTGATCCTGCGGTTGTCCACTTTGGAAAAAGTAAGCGTGCTCCATGAGCCGTCGGCGTTCTGCACACCGATTTTGGCGGCAGAGCCTTCATTTGATTTGGGATTCAGGGTTGCCTGTGATCCGTTGAGGGAGATAAAGCCCCGGGTGCTTTTCCGGTCCAATACGGGTTCTTTCCCCATGGATACCGTGAACCGGGCCAGATGAACGGAGAATGTCAGGGTTGAACCGTCTTCCGTCGCTTTGCCTTCAAGCCTGCTCTGGCGCTGCACGGTGCCGATGGTCACATCCAGGCCCCGCAGCAGATCGGATGTAAGGCCGGTGGCGCTGCCGCCCTTTTTCTGCCCGGGGGAGTAGGGCCGCAGGATGATCCCTGTCACACGTCCATTCTGTATGCTGACCGAACATCCGGGATACAGGGCTGCCATCAGACCGGTGAAACGCTCCTCATTCGGGATCATTTTTGAATCCGGTGATCCGTATGCCCATACAGACGCCGCTCCGGTGCCGGTTCTGAAGATACGGCCTTCGCCGTTCATCTGTTCTGCAGAGGGCACGATGCGGTATTCGCCGTCTGTCAGTTCCTCAGGCGCTTTGATGCCTGATGATTGTGTATCAGGGACGGCCGGTTCAGTCTTTGCGGCTCTTTGCACCGGCGCGGCAGCTCCCGGTTCGTTGTGCTCTTCCAGCAGGAAATGATCCAGGGGCTCGTATCCCATGGGCGCCACCAGGTCGTCCCAGCCCTCCGGGAGCCGGATTTCAATGGTCACACAGCCGCCGCCCGGGAGTACCATAAACTTGTTCCTGGCGGCGTCGCCGCACAGGAGGAATGCCGTCTGGCCTTTCTTCATGGCCGCGATGGTTTCGATCTGCGTCTGTTCCGTGATCCCCGACATCCAGTCGGGCGTGTCTGTCATCGCGGCCTGTTCCTGCGGATCCTGCTGCAGTTTCCTGTAATACTCCTCAAATGAATACCGGCTGTTCTGCACACTGCCTGTGTTTGCCCAGTAACTGGCATAAGCCCGCATGAAAAGCGGTCGCCTTGCCGTGGCGACAAGGTCGTCTTCCAGCATTGCTTTGGCACTGTATTTAGCCGCCAGATCCCGGGCGACGGGTTCGGTCATGAGCACGGTGCGATACACCTGCGGATTGGTGTTGCCGAGGCCGTTCTGCTGCTTTTCGGTAATGTCGAACGCCAGCAGCTGCATGATCTGTTCGGGATCGTCCGTGGCGGGGGTGACGTTGTTGCCCCAGGCCAGGGCGGAGGCGGCGGTGACCGTGTTATCGTTCAGCCGGTATCCCTGAGATACATGGTAAGGCGCCCATCCGATTCGCAGGCAGGCTTCTTCATCTTCTGAGAACGCGAACGGCGTAAGATAGCCGAAAGTCCCCATGCGGTTTTCTTTGACGTAGTAGCCGCCGAGGTTCAGTATCATCAGATCCATAAAGCGGCCCAGCGCCTTGTTCATCCGTTCGCTGATCATGCCCTGGCCCCCGTCAATGCCCAGCTGCCGCGCCAAAGGCCCGTTCAGCCAGGCGTAAGGCGACCAGCCGTGCGTGCTGGACAGGGGCCTTCTCCATTCGCCGTTGTTCAAAGCCTGGGTGAGCGTGATGCAGACCGGCATCAGTTCCTTCGGCACCCCTGCCATAACAGCGTTGACGGCTGCCGTATAGACCGTGCATTCCCGATAGGCCAGCGGATAGACACCCAGTACGTCGCCTGCTTCAAAGGGTGTGAAACGGAGGTATTCCCTGACAGCGGCGTCCGTGGGAGGAACGACAGGCAGTCCGTCTGTCCAGCCGTTGACCTGGCAGAACTCCTGCACTTCGTCGAATGTCCCCGTATAAACAGCTTCGTCATATGGGCGTTTTCCGTCTGCAGCGTAAAGCGCCGCCTCTGTTTCCGTGATGGGCCGTGTCAGCGCGGAAACGACCTGCGGCCATACCGTTTCCCTGGTATTCCGGCGCAGTTCGTCTACCGAATGCGAGGCGAAAGCACCGGGATATTCAGCTGTCCTGATGACCGGAACGCCCCGGCTGACGCCGGTTGAACGGATCTGCGGGATAAAGGTCGGTGCGCCGACCGATACGGCGGGAATGCCGATATATTCGGCGGCAATGGCAGAGCCGGTTTCCTTGGTCGTGCACAGGCCGCAGCCGCAGTTGCCGGCGATGACAGCATCGACCTTCAACTCTTTCAGCCGGTTCTGAAATGCCGTGGTCTGGGCGCTCTGCCCGAACACCGAGTAGGGGCCGGCATTCCCAACCTCCTGAAACATAAACACTTTGGCTGTCGGATAAGCCTCAAGAATACACCTTTTCAGCTCTTCGTGCGTTATGGATGCCATGAAGCTTCCGCCAACCAGCGCTATTCTCTTGCCGTCCAGCGTATCCAGCCTGGAGCACTGTGAGATCATATCCACGGCATGGTAGCCGACCGGCGATACGATGGCATATACCGGTTGATTGTTCTCGTTCACCGTGGGTATCGGGCAATACCCGTCTTCGCATCCGTCTGAAGGATCGATAAGTGTAACAGCGCCCGCGCTGCCTGTGAGGACAAGCAGCGCGAGCAAAAGAACAATGAAACGGATTCTGTTTTTTAACATAATATATCCTTTTTTTCGGTCCGGATTCAGCGGGACAGAGCTGCTCATGCCTAAACGGCTCTATAGCCGGGTTTGACCGGTTCAGTTCTGGCAGAGGCGGCTGAGCTCTTCACGCCAGGCTTGGCTCAGGAGCTCGGCCACGGTCTCCGGGCTGTCGGGATAGAGGCTGGTCAGCAGCTGTTCCCGCTGCGCCATCACGGTCTCGAAGACGGTCAGGACATAGGGGAGCATGGACTGGACGGCAGGTGCGGCTTTTGCGCTTTGCTCCGTCAGTTCGAGCTTGTAAGCACCCTGATAAAGCTGCGCGGAATTGCCGAATACCTCCGCGATCTGCTCCGGGGATTCCGCGCTCTTGAGCAGCCCGGTCAGGATGTTGTCGAACATGGTATGCTTTCTGCAAAGGGTTTCGGACAGGATGAGGCTGGCCTTCGTATCCGGCCGGAACGCGACGCCGCACTCGGCTGCTCCGCTCCGGTCGGGCTGCGCGTAACTGCGGCCGATCCGGCTGTCGGGACGCGGCACGACGGGCGCGTGATGCAGGAGGTAGCAGATCTCCGCCGTCTGCCGCATCATCAGCTCCGCGGCCTCCCTGGCCGCCAGGGCGGGCTGTTCGGGGTCCCTGGCCGTCAGCAGGCCTTCACGGGCGCTGACGTAGATACCGAACCAGGTCTTCTCGCCGACGATGGCCGCGCCGGCTTCCGGCAGCTTCTGCGCCAGCTGCTGATACATCTTTTCCAGTTCGTCGCGCCAGAGCTCCTTCACCTTGTTCCAGCCGGTCAGCGCTTTGGCGGGGTCCTCGCTGTCCTTCAGCGTGTTGCCGTTGACCATCGCCAGCACTGCGGCGTGTTCCCTGCAGAAGTCCTGGCGGTATTCCGCGATGCCGTCGCCCAGACCGGTCAGGACAAGCACGCAGCTGTCGATCCCGCTTCCGGAAGGAGTCTGGCCGGGCTTTTCGATGCGGCTGGAAACGGTGTTCGAAGTCGCGGTCTGTTTTCTCATGTTCGCCGTATCGAAGGTGGCGACCGAGTAATTCTTGATTTCGTGCTTGCTGTCCACGTCCTTTTTGCTGACCGTATGATTATAGGCATAGGTATAAGGCTTATTCGGCTCCAGCTTGGGGAGGACGGTAAACCCGGAGAAGGGCGGCTCGTCGTCCAGGTAATCGGTCAGATGGATATTGGTCAGGGTCTCGTGGCTCACGTTTTCCAGGGTGATGGTATATTCAATCACGTCGTTTTCGTGGTAGATCTTGTCTGTCCCGCTGACCACCTGTTTTGTGACGCTCAGGAAACTGTTCTGTTTATCGGGATCCTTGCCAGGGTCTGGCTCCGGGTCGGTATCGGGGTCGTGTTCAGGCTCCGTATCCGGGATCAGGCTGATATTCAGCGTGGCGGAATTTGTGGAAATGAGCTCATCCTGCGCGTCATCGGAGACATAGAGGAATATGAGCGTCCTGAACACGGACTTGTCGCTGAAGTCGGAATCAGTGACGGTCAGACTGATGTCGACTTCGTGGGCTTCACCCGGAGCATACGAAGCATTCAACAGCTCGTTCAGTTTACCGAAAACATTGTCTGAGTATTCGGGGTTCACGAACGTATGCGAGTAGCTCTTGGCATCTACGGCTGTTTTTCCGGTGTTCACCAGCTTGATCTTTGCGGGAATGGTCAGGCCTTTTTGGGCTTTAGCGGAGGCCGGACCGGTCATGCTCAGCTGCAGCTGCGGATCAGGGATCTCTTTGTAGAGCGCGACGGTAACTTTGTCAGTATTTGTCTTATATACCTTGGAAGGATCGTCCTTGGCGGTATACATGACCTGAATACTGCGGTTGGCTTCCTTCTTGATCAGATCATCCTTGTTTACGCAGATGTTGAAATGCTTGCTGTATGTATCCCCCGCCGACAGGGAAAGGCTTTTCAGTTCAGTGAGTATCGCGGCGTCGTCGGTGGGCAGGAATGTATGGTCGGTATCGGTGGTGAGCACATCCACTTTTCCGGTGTTTTTCAGAGTGACGATGGCGGAAATAGCGGTGCTTTCCTTGGCTTTCGCGTAGGGGTTGCTCAGGAGCTGAACCTGCACTGCCGGTTCTTCCGGCGTGGGGTCGGTCCCGGTCTCAGGTTTTTCATCCGGCTTGGAATCGGGATCGGGATCAGGCTTTGTGTCCGGTTCGGGCTTTGACGGAACCGGTTCGTCTGGCGTGTCCGGATAAACGTATTTGTTCACTTTTGTGGAATCCATGTAGTCATGGGAACCGTCAACCTCATAAGTAGCTGCGTAGTTTGATGGCAGCTTGCCCTTGGCATACCAGGTAAGTTTGAATTCACGGTCGAGGTCGATATCATCCTGGGTTACGGTATAGGTGAATACATTGTGATCGCTCTTGTAACCCGGCGCTAGCGGACCGACATTGACAGTTTTAAGGCTCTTTCCGTTTTCGTGCGTCATTTCGATCGTTACGTCGGACACTGTGAGGTTGATATATGCATGCCATACTCTCGCCTCGAATGTC
>JBGUIY010000051.1:0-16523 GCA_045113475.1 Christensenellales bacterium
AGGCCGCCGAAAACGCGAACGCGGTGCAGAGCATCAAAGCAAAAAACACGATCCTTTTCCCGAATACAGGCATAACCGTCCTCCTGAGGATATGATCACGGCGGTCAGAAAAGCGGCCCCCGGTCCGCAGGCGCGGAAGGGGAGCCGCTGCGTTTGATTTACTTTCGTCTGGAGGGGATGAAGTCCTGCATGGCGCCGATATCCGGCTGCACGTTCAGGATCCGCCAGAACTTGTTGGTGTCCAGCTGGATCTGCTTCAGGCACTCGTCCGCCTCATCCCCGGTCACAGGGAAGGGCTGGTACTGGTTGACCATCGTATCCGCGCCCAGGCGGCAGGGGATGATGTTAAACCTGCAGCCCAGGTATTTGTGGTCCGCGTCAAAGGACAGGGCACACTGCAGGATGGCGGTATAGCGCAGGTTGGTGTGGTGCCGTTTGTTAAAGAACTGGAAGTTGCCGCCGAACACGAAATTGCCCAGGGAATAGAACACCGGCACGCCGTCGATCATGTGGCAGCCCTGCAGGATGTGCGGGTGGCTGCCGATGATGATGTCCACGCCCTTGCCGATGAAATACCTGGCAAAGCGCTCCTGGTGGGTGTCGTGCACCTTTTCGTATTCCACGCCGCCGTGCATGTAAGCGATCAGCACGTCCACGCCCTGGGCCTTCAGGTCCTCGATGGTGGCGTTGATCTCCGGGATGTGCTCGCCGTTGTTGATGAGCCAGTAGGAGATGTAGCAGCTGATCAGGCCGATCTTGACGCCTTCATGCTCGAAGACGTAGCTCTTCGCGCTGTACTCCGTGTTGCCGAACCACTCGATGCCGGCCTGCTCCAGGGTCTGCACGGTCTCCGTGAAGCCCGGCTCCCCGTAGTCGATGGTGTGGTTGTTGCCCAGCGCCGCCGCCTCCACGCTGCCCTGGCGGAGGATCTCCACGAAATCCGGCACCGCGCGGAAATTGTAGGCCTTCTTGTTCTGCGGGGTCAGGCCGGTGGTATCGCTGTGGAAGGTGCTCTCCACGTTGGCCACGGTCAGGTCGTCCTGCTCCAGGATGTAGCGCACCTTCCTGAAGGGATATTCGTAGCCGTATTCCTTGATATAGGCGTCGATGGAGCGGTTGCTCCGGTGCGCCGACTCGTTGCAGCCCAGGGTCACGTCCCCGATGAAGGAAATCAGCACCTTTTCGGCCTCGCCCGCCTCGTCCGGGAAAGAAGCCCGGGTGTTCAGGTAGGCCGTGGGCTCGAAAGGCGTGTCGTCCGCGGGCAGGTAGGGTTTGTCGTCCTTCTTCGGCTTGGGGGTGGGCGTCGGTTCCGGCTCCGCGTTGGGATCCACCTTCACCAGGAATTTCGTCAGGATGTAGCCTTCGCCGTCCAGAGCCCGGACATAGGCCCACTGCTGCTGCTCCGCGAGCACGGCCACGACCTCGCCCTTGGCGGCGCTGCCGGTGGCGGTGAAGGAATTGCCGGTGGTCATGGTCTTGCGCAGGGCAATAGAAGGACTCTTCGCCAGCTTGACGCGCCCGTACCAGAGGGCCTCGTCCGGCTCCTCTTCGCCGGCTTCTTCGGCTTCCCCGGCATCCTCAGCCTCTCCGGCGTCGGCGGCCTCTTCGGCATCGGCAGCTTCCTCCGCCTCCACTGCCGCTTCGATCTCGGCGGCCTCCTCAGCAAGTTCCTCCGGAGCGACAAAAGAATCCGCCTCTTCAGCCCCGGACGGGACAAAGAGGCAGAGCAGCGACAGAACGGTCAGTAAAATCAGAATGCGGCGGCACAGGCTCACGTGAAAGACTCCTTACATATTCATTTGAAGATCAGCGCGTCGCTGACCTGGCGGGAGGGGCTGGTGGGCTTGTTGATCACCTGGCCGTAGAAGTACAGCTTGGTGGAGCCGCCGCCGTCCAGGTTGATGGCTGTCTGCGCGCCGCAGTCCACGAACATCTGCTGCAGCTCCTGCAGGGAATAGCCGTCCCACTTGCCGTTGGACTTCCGCGTGCCGTCCGCTACGATGATCACGTAGTGCAGCGGGCTGATCTGGCCCACGGCGGTGCGGGATTCCAGCTGGGAGGAGCGGGTGGAGATCACGTATTTGTTGTCGTTGTCCGGCTTCGTCTTGAAGGACAGCGCCTGGCCGTCCTTGACCAGGGCAGGCCCGAACTCCACAGTGTGCACGATGCCGCTGTTCAGCAGCTGCTGGGCCAGGGCCTTCACGTCGTCCTGCTTGCGGCTGCCGTTGTGCAGGGAGAAATCGCCGTTCCCGTCGATCATCAGCATGTCCAGCTTGTAGGTCTTTTCCGCGCGGTACAGCTGGCCGTTGCGGATGATGACACCGCTGTCGTGGTCGCCGCAGAAATCGCAGTTGACCGCCAGCACCGCCTGGTTGTTCTTCGCGATGTCCTCCAGCAGGCCCGTCTTTTTCATGTTGCCGGGATTATAAAACGCCGTGGTCAGCACCTCCGGGGACCTGACCTGGATATCGACGATAAAGTACTGGCGCTCGCGGGCAGGCCGCTCGTCCACGAACTTGATCGCGATCTTCAGGTGCCCGTCCGGCAGGGGGCTGTCGTCATAGGAAGCATACACGCTGCCGGTAAAGCACAGGGGCTCCTGCCCCCAGGCACCCTCGCCCAGCGCGCTGGCGCAGCAAAGGCACATCACCGCGCAGAGCACGGCGGAAACGAACTTTTTCATCAGTCAGATCCCTTCGAAACAGATAATCGGTCAGCCGAGTCCCATGCCGTCGCAGTAGAACGAATTCCGGATGATCTCCCCGTAGAAGGAGAACTCGTACTGCCGTTCGCTGGGGAAGGTGAGGGTGATGACGCGCATCACGTCCGCCTCCTCCGGGCAGACGAAGATCACGTAAGCGCCGTCGGTCTCCGCGGTAAAGTAGCTCAGGTCCGGCACCATGGTGATGGCGGCTCCGGGATGCGCGGCGGCGTACTCCGTCCGGGCGGCGGCCAGCGGGTCGTCCCCCTCAGCGGCCTGCACCTGCAGCGTCAGCACGGCGTCCAGCCCCTCGGCGGTATAGGTGTCCGTCCCGTCCTCGGAGGAGGCCAGGCTGAAGAAGGCGGGCAGGTTGACCTCGTAATCCTCGCCCAGGGTGAGCTCCCAGTCGCTGATCGCGCCGTCCAGCCAGTCAGGATAGCTGACCAAGGACACCAGGCGGTAGCCCAACACCGCGGACCCGTCCCGTTCCAGCACCAGCTGCGCGGTACGCATCCAGGTGATGTACTCCTGCTCGATCAGGTCGATGTCCTCGCCGAAGTAGGAGATGGCGGAGTACAGGTCCGCCAGCACAGTGAGCCGGTCCCCCTGCGTCCAGGAGGAGAAGATGTACGCGCCGCAGGCCGTTTCCACGTCCACATCGGTGAGGTCGAAGCTGTATCCGGCCTCCGTGCGGGTGATGCAGGGGCAGGAGGGCGTTTCCGGCACAGGCGCCGGCGCGCTGAACAGCTGCCCCAGCAGGTTGCCCAGGGTGTTCAGGTCCGCCGTTTCGGTGCCGTCGGCGGGATTCCCGTCCGCGCTGGGCAGCAGGCGGCGGCCGAAGCCCAGCAGGAGGGCGCCTTCCGCCAGTTCCTGGGGTACGGCTTCTCCTTCCTTCAGCTCATATACGCCGCGCAGCAGGGCGGCGCCGCCGAACAGGGAGACAGCCGCTTCAGCGGCCTCGTCCAGCTCGTTCATCGTCCGCTGGTCGCGGTGCGGCGCGGCCATGGCCGGCACAGCCAGGCACAGGCACAGCGCCAGGCATAGCAATACTGTCAGTTTACGCATATCAATACCTCTGCATTCAGGTTCGTCAGGCGATCTCCAGCGCGATCTCCATCATCTGCGTGAAGGTCTCGCGCACTTCCTGCGCGGTGCAGGTCTCGCCCGTATAGGGATTGTCAGATATCGTCAGCAGGGCCAGGGCGTTCTTCCTGGCGCGGGCGGCGTTCAGGTACAGGGCGTAGGCCTCCATCTCCACCGCCAGCACGCCCAGCTTCTGCAGGGTCTCCGCCTGAGGGTCTTCGTCGTAGAAGGTATCGGAGGAGTAGACCGGGCCCACGCTGATGGGCATGCCGCGGTCCTTCGCGGTTTCCACCGCGCGGCTCAGCAGGTCGTAGGAGGCGCAGGGTGCCAGGTTCCCGCGGAATTTGAACTGCGAGCCGTAGCTGGAGTTGGAATAGGCACTCATGGCCGCCACCAGGGAGCGGATCTTCAGGCTCTTGTCGATCAGGCCGGCGGAGCCTACGCGGATGATGTTCTCCACGTCGTACATATGGTACAGTTCGTAGGAGTAGATGCCGATAGAGGGCATGCCCATGCCGGAGGCCATCACGGACACCCGCTTGCCCTTGTACGTGCCGGTATAGCCCTGGATGCCGCGCACATCGTTGACCAGCACCCGGTCGTCCAGGAAGTTTTCGGCAATGAAACGCGCCCGCAGCGGATCGCCGGGCATCAGCACCGTTTTCGCAAAATCTCCGGGTTTCGCGGTATTATGCAGCGTCGCCATAATAACACCTCTCTCGCTCAGTTTCAGGCAGTGAATTCGGATATGCGTCACGTACGTGCCGCCACCCCGCAAGCATACCACAAACCACGCTGTTCGTCAAAGAAAATCGCTCCTTCCGGCAGAATTTTACAACCGGTTGGCCGCCGACACTTTTCCCCTCTTTTCAAACCGCTCCGGTTATGGTAAAATACTTGCAGAGACAAACAGCGGCCCTGAACCGCTGAAAGCCAACTAAAAGGAGGATCACATTATGAAGTGGATTTGCAAAGTTTGCGGTTTCGTGTACGAAGGTGACCAGCCCCCGGAAAAGTGCCCGGTCTGCAAGGCCCCGGCTTCCAAGTTCGAGCAGCTGGCTGAAGAGCGCGTCTGGGCCGCGGAGCACGTGGTCGGTGTCGCCAAGGGCCTGGACCAGCGGATCATCGACGGCCTGCGCGAGAACTTCAACGGCGAGTGCAGCGAAGTCGGCATGTACCTGGCCATGAGCCGCGTCGCCTTCCGCGAGGGCTATCCCGAGATCGGCGAATACTGGAAGACTGCTGCCTTTGAGGAAGCCGACCATGCCAGCCGCTTTGCCGAGATGCTGGGCGAAGTCGTGACCGACTCCAGCAAAAAGAACCTCGAAATGCGCGTGGAAGCCGAATGGGGCGCCACCAAGGGCAAGACCGAACTGGCCAAGCTCGCCAAGGAACTGGGCTACGACGCTATCCATGACAGCGTGCATGAAATGGCTCGCGACGAAGCGAGACATGGAAAGGCCTTTGCGGGATTGCTGAAGAGGTACTTCGGGAAGTAATAGCTTTGTGGGAACGATAGGTGCTCATCTTATCGTTCCCAAATTTTTTTATCCTTGGAAGGTGATATTTGTGAAACGAATAATTGCCCTGTTGATTTGTTTACTCTCAGTCTTGTCCGTATCGCTGTCACTCGCGGAACAGGGCCCCGATATCAGGTGTGACTTCATCCGTCTTCCCGCGCTGGGAGAAAAGTTGGAAACACCGAAGGAGGTTTTCACCTTTGAAGGCGTGACCTTCAGCCTTTACGGTCTGGAGAAAACAGACGAAGCGATCCTGATTCATGCCCATGTCAAAAACGGCACGCCCGACACGTTGGAATGTACCATCGATAAGACTTTCTACGGAGACAGCGGGAGAATGTACAGGGAAATGTCCGATATTCCCTGGTCGGAAAGGCCGGCGCCCGGAGCCGAACTGGACGTGACATACAGCCTGAAGTACCCGAGCGGGTCCAGGGAAGTGACCGATGCAATGACCGGTTTCACCTTTACAGTGCTTCCTTACACGGGCACCGCGCCAATGTGCTATGCCGCGGTAACCGTTTTGTTGGGCGAGCCTTTGCCTTGCGAGCTTGAATTGACAACGGACGACGACTTACCATATTTCATGTACAAAAACGGAAATCGCGCGCCGCTATTCAACGCTAATGGCATTTTCATCAGTCTTTTGACTGGTGACGCTTACGATGGATTCGACTTTTACATCAGGCATTCCGGTCACGAAAAGCCTATCAGGGTTGCTTTTGAAAACTTGGTCATAAACGATGAACCCGTCGAAAGCATATTTGAGTTTGTACTGGATCCCGAAACAAAGGAGGCGACGCTGAACCTGCCCTTCGTGGACGTTAAGTCTATGACCTGTGATTTCGCTGTGTATGACACTGAAACTGGTACGCAGGTATTTGAGAAAACCCCCGTCATTCTAACAGAAGCTGCCAATGAATGAAACCCGTCACGGCAAGACCTTCGAGGGGCTGCTGTAGAGGTACTTATGGAAATGAGAAACGACGAGATATCACCGCGGCTGAAGGCTTGTATCAGCAAACTGGATGAATGTGCTGAGATTCTAGAGTCAGCAGGCAATCTGCTTAATGATGATGGATACTTGCAGGATCTATTTCATGAAAGTGCCTGTGACGCTTTTGTCAATATAGTCATCGATGACGATAAGCGCGGGACTTATGTGAAACAATTGGAGCAATGCATAGCGCAGTTGATGCAAACTAAAGAGGAATTGTCTGATCTTGCTCGCTCAGTCGATTTATCGTCTATGGTAAAGCGTCATATTGTCCCCTGTCCGCCTCATGTTGCTGACTAATACTGCGGGAAAATGAGGCTGCCGCCTGTTTATCCACAAATGCAGCTTCCCGCGGCGAAGCACGTCACGGCAAGGCCTTTGCAGGACTGTTGAAGAGGTATTTCAGGAAGTAATGTTACACCATGTCGCTGGACTGTTTTGAAGAACAGCCCAGCGATTCCTATTCAACCAGCATTACGGAGGGACAAAATGAATCGAACGGTTGAGGTCAACAGGCGGGATATTTGTCCGGGCGATATTCCCAGAACAGCTGAATATGAATTGGATGACAATATGACGATACCCGAGTTCCTGCAGTTTATAGCTGAGCATTTCCTGTGGAGCGTTCTGCATTACCAATGGAGAATCGTAGCAAGTGATTACGACCACCCGCTCGGATTCATCGCTCGCAGAAAACCAGATGCGCAGATGAATCTGAAGGGCCCCGGTGAAGTTGTCTCTTATCTGTCCCAGCAGCTCGACCGTAACGATCTGGTTGAATGCTGCGTCCCTCCGGAGCTGACGATCAAGGATTTGGATGTTACCAGTGTTGCCTGCGTTGACGAAAACTAATAGAGCGATTTCTCCCGGATACCACCTTGACAAATCATCCTGTAAGCCGTAAAATATCAGCGTTTCCGGGCCATCTGCTCCGTCAGGCGCAACGGTGCCGTCACCGGCAGAGCCGACCCGGCAGCCTTGCCTGCTGAACCGGCATTTCGGAAACCAGCTTATTTCTAATCAATCTAAATTCTTAAGGAGTGTTTTACCATGCAGATCAAGAATCGTTCTATCCCGATGTGTGTTATCCTGTCCATCGTCACGGTCGGCATCTACGGCATCTACTGGTTCATCGTGATGACCAACGAGTCAAACGCGCTTGCCCCGAAGAATGCCACCACCAGCGGCGGAAAGGCCTTCCTGCTCACCATCGTCACCCTCGGCATTTACTCGATCTACTGGAACTATAAGCTGGGCGCCAAGGTCGACGAGATGAAGGGCACCGAAAGCAATACGGCCATCCTGTACCTGATCATCGGTCTGGTCGGTTTCAGCATTATCAATTGCTGCCTCGCCCAGAGCGAAATCAACAAGCACGCCAACGCCTGACGTTCCGGCGTGATCCGACAGGAAAGGCTGTGCCGTTATGGCGCAGCCTTTTCCAGATTGCTGAACCACCGGCGGCCGGCCTTCGGCAAAGCAGCCAGCACTTTGAACAGGCAGACTTTGGAAATGCTTTGCTGCCGGAGTAATCATCTTTCCCCTTTCCCCGTCAATTGACAAAAGTCAGAATGCTGCGGGATCGAAGCAAAAGTTTTATCCGGCATCAGGACGGGAAGTGAGGCTGATATCCTTGCAGCTGACTCTTAACACGAAGATGATCGACGCGATCATCGGGCAGTGGGAAAATGGGACGTTCGACTACGCCGCGATTCTGTCCGACCCCCATTTTCAGGCAATGTTGTCCCACGCGCAGGACTTCCAGAAAACCGAATTGAACGCCTCAGACTATCTGCATGATCTGCTGCATATCGACGGTATCGATATGCAGAACCACCTTGCCGAGATCAGGCGCAACCTGGCGATCATCCGTTCTGTGGATCTGGAGCAGATCGCACTGGAAGTGCAGGGCTATCTGCCAGAAAGCGCGTATACCGGCCGGGAGGTCCAGATCTGTCCCATGATCGGCATCGCGGGGCTCGCCCTGGACGGTTTCATCGTTATCGATCCTTCCCCATGTCCCTGGTTCCCTGCTGACGGCAGTGACAGGGATGCCTACCTTTCCGGCTTTATTCTGCCCACTCTGCGGCATGAGCTCCATCATGTCGGATATAAGCGCCTTCATGAGACGCATCGCACAGCGGCACTCATTACCCGTCCTGACCTTGCCCTTGATTACGCTCAGCAGTTCCAGATGGAAGGCTCCGCAAGGCTGTGCCAGTGGCAGCAGCGCATCGGGACACTGGACGAACCGGCGTATCTGAAACTCCGCGGCACCTTCCGGCATCATTACGACCGGATACAGGAATGGCTCCGCACACCCGGGCAACCGGTCGGGCAGGAAGACTGGAACGCCTATTACGCCCTTTGGTCAGGCGACAAACCGGTCTATTGGCTTGGACAGTCTTTGTGTACCCTGCTGATCCAGCGCGGGGCGATACACTCTGTGGCGGAATTCACGCAAATGGAACCACTGGGCATGATGCAGGCCGCCAGGGCCTGTCTGTGCGAGACGCAGCAGAAAACAGATGCCTGAGGCATTCCCCCACGGCAAATACATCACAGGACTCCCGAACATAAACATCAGAAAGTAAGAGGTACGAAATATGCTGATCAAACTGTTGATCGAACTGGCTGTCGGCGGCCTTTGCGGCTTCGCGGCCAACAAGCTCATGAATGGCGATTCATCAAGTGTTCTCAAAAACGTGCTGCTCGGCGTGGTCGGCGGTATCGTGGGCGGATTCCTGGGCAACCTCATCGGCGTCGGGGGCGGCTGGCTCACCGGCATCCTGCTGTCCATCGGCGGCGCCTGCCTGGTCGTCTGGCTCGTCAGAAAGATCGCCAAATAACCCCTAAAGTCTCCGTGAAATAACCCGGCACACGTTACAGGCAAAGAAATCTGTGCATTTTTTTGCTCAAACGTCCTGACATACTGACATTCATGGATCCTCCTGCGTATAAACAAAGGCAAAGAGTCGTTTGCTCTCTGCCGGATGGAAAAACGCATGGAGGATTTTGTAGTGAACGGTCCGACCGAAAACAAGTCCCCCGATGACCGGCACGGCAGAGTCCCGGACTGGCAGCCACAGCCAACGGCGAAACATTCACGAACGTTAAGAAGCGGTACGACAGGAAACAGGATCACAACCGGGAAGACCGCTCTGCAAAGGGCGGTTCCATTTTATCACAGGATCCTGTACGAACAGTGCATCACGGAGGCCGACAGAAATGAAAAGGCACTTTACTGAAGCTCTTTTATTCCTTGCAATCACAGCGATATGCACAGCATGCGGCATCGCGCAGGCAGGCATGAGCGACGCCAATCAGGCGCATATGCCGGAATCCTGCGAGATCCACCTGCTGCTGGACGCGGGTCAGCTTCTGGATGATCAGGGTCTGCTGACGCGGGAAGCGTGCGGCCTCTTTGATGTGACGAAAAAGCACAAGACCTACAGCCTCGCGTATGTGGAAACGCCGGACATGTCGTTCAAGCAGTCCGGATGGATCAACCGGATACGGATGCAGCAGGGAAAGGCAAATAAGGGTTATTCTCTGACATACAAAAAACGTTATCCCGTACACAACGGGGACGTCGCCTCCGCCATGCGGCTCGCCGAGTCGGAAGGGTTCGGCATTTCGGGCAAAGCCTGGGATACACAGCTCGAATGGAGTTATTCCTCCATGACGCTCAGCCTGTCCACGGAAACCACCTGCCCCGCCGACGGCCGCGACTGCGTGGATGATCTGGATTCCCACGCCGCCACCGGCATGATCAGGAACAGCATGCCCGAGGAGGAGACGGAGCATGACGCCGACACAGCCCAGATGGTGGGCCCCGTTTTCTTCAAGCGATACTCGGCCAGTTATCTTGACCGGAATGTCCGCATCGAGGTCTGGGATGTCCCGATGCAGGGCTCTGACAAGATGAACCGCATCGTGGAGCTGTCCTACGAAACCACCGACCTGGAAGATGCCGCCGCAGACCGTGACGCTTTCATCCGCGGCCTGACGCAGCAGGGCCTGCTCCTGCAGCACGACGCGCTCAAGACCCAGCAGGTCCTGGACGCGTTCCTGGTGTCGGCTCACAGCCAGGCCTGAGCATAGCTGATAATAATGACTGGTTCCCCGTGTTTGTTTCTCAGACAAATCTGACGGACTGACACGGGGAACCAGCCTTGTATTATCCTGTTCTCAGGTCAAAACAGCGAAAGATTGCGGATGGGTTCTTCATTTATACGCTTATACTATGATGAGTTGTTTTGATCAGAAGAGTATAAGAGCAAAAAACACCATTTTCCGCAGGGACGGAGCACCTCTTATGTAGCGGCGGCCCTTGGGCATCCCGTGCGCGGTGCGCGAGGCGCTTGCGCCCGCGGTGCGTGCGCGATACAACCGCCATAATTGCAGTAAAATGATTCAAGCAAATATTTTTCGGGTCATATTCGATATAGAAACTGCTTTTACGCCACGAAGGTGGCGGCCCAGGGGCCGCCGCTACAAGGCCGCCATTTGTGATTGCAGCGATGTTTATTGGCACTGCCTAATTCACAGGTAGCCACGCCATCATGGAAAAACTTCACTGCAGTTCCATCAGCCGTTTTATCGCCCGCTTCAGGGCGATCTTGCCGTGGGCGTAGGTCAGGCCGCCCTGCTGATAGACCACGTAGGGGACGCGCATGGGGCCGTCGGCGGAGAGCTCGATGGACGCGCCGGCCACGAAAGTACCCGCGGCCATGATCACCTGGTCCTGGTAGCCGGGCATGTCCCAGGGCTCCGGGACGGCGTTGCTGTCCACGGGGGACGCGGCCTGGATGGCCTGGCAATAGGCCACCATGCGCTCCGGCGTCTCCATCCGGATGGCCTGGATGATGTCGGCGCGCTTCGCATCCACGGCGGGCACGGTCTTCATGCCAAGACGCTCAAAGACGGCGGCAGTCAGCAGCGCCACTTTCATGGCCTCGCGCACGGTGTGCGGCGCCATGAACAGGCCCTGGTAGAAGGGACGGTAGCTGCCGGCATAGCTGCCCACCTCGCGGCCGATGCCCGGCGCGGTCAGGCGGGATTCCACCCGGCGGATGGCGGCTTCCGTGCCGGCAATGTAGCCGCCGGTAGGCGCGAGGCCGCCGCCGATGTTCTTGATCAGGGAGCCCGCCATCACGTCCGCGCCGTAATACAGCGGCTCCTCGTCGCAGACGAACTCTCCGTAGCAGTTGTCCACCATCAGGAAGATGTCCGGCCGCACGGCCTTGACGGCTTTGAACAGCGGGGCCATGTCTTCCGGCGCGACGGTGGGGCGCAGGGCGTAACCGCGGCTGCGCTGGGTCAGGATCACGCGGGTCTCGGGCCGGATGGCCGCCAGCACGGCGGGCACGTCGATGCCCGTTTCCGTCATGGGCACGCAGCTGAAGCTGACGCCCATCTCCTTCAGGGAGCCGGGGGCGTCCCCCGCGATGCCGATGACCTCGTCCATGGTGTCGTAGGGCTTTTCGGTGGCGCTGAGCAGGTGGTCGCCGGGCCGCAGCAGGCCGAACAGGCACATGGACAGGGCATGGGTGCCGGAAGCGATCTGCGGGCGCACGATGGCCGCCTCAGTCCTGAACAGCTTCGCGTAGATGCGCTCCAGGGTGTCGCGGCCCTGGTCGTCGTAGCCGTAGCCGTTGGTGGGGTTGAAATGCCGGAGGGCCACCTGCTCCTCCGCGAACAGGTCCAGCACCCGGGCGGTCAAGCGCTCCTCCCGGGCGTCCAGGGCGGCAAACTGCGGCTGCAGCGCGGATTCGCATCCGGCGATCAGTTTCTCCACATCATGGTTTACAAAAGGCATGGTCAGACAGTTCCTTTCTTCTTTGAAATGATCATCAGGTGTTCGGAGTGGGTCAGGTAATCCTCACGCTCGCAGAAACGCAGCGCGTAGTCATACCACGCCATCCGGATCTTCTTCGGGCTCCTGGTCAGCGTGTTCCGGTACGGGGCCAGGATGCCCTCCTGCCCGAACACGGTCTCAGTCTGCAGTTCAGGCACGGAAGCCAGCAGCTTTTCCGCATCCTTCACGGTGGTCATGTAGGAATAGGTGAACGCATCAAAGGCGAGGCTTTCCCCTCTGGCGGCGACGCCGTACAGCGGCTGCTCATCCGGCCAGAGGATCGACTCCTGCAGATCCCGCAATCCATAGATCACGCCGCCGAACATGAGGATAAAGCTGCTGAACAGGTACCCGCCGGGCTTCAGCACGCGCACCGCCTGATGGATCGCCTGCAGCCGGCTTTCCTCGTTCATCAGGTGATACAGCGGCCCCATCAGGAAGACCGCGTCGAAAGCCTCGTCGGCAAACCGGGAAAGGTCCAGCGCGTCGCCCTGCAGGGCGGTGATCTTCACGCCGTACTGCCGGGCTTTTTTCTTTGCAAAGCGCACGTTTTCGCCGCTCAGGTCCAGCAGCGTGACCGGATGCCCACGCCGGGCGTAATGGATCGAATAATGCCCCGGCCCGCCGCCGATGTCCAGGATCGCGCCGCCCGGCCGGATATACCGGTCCATCATGTGCGTCGTAATGTATTTTTCGAAGGGATGCCGCGTTTTCAGCCGGTCCCATTCCTTCTGCGGGTCGGCGTCATAGTGCGCGCGGATCGCTTCCGTCTCTTCGCGCATGGTCAGTTCTCCTCCGTTTGCGCCGGTTCAGGGCGCGCGCGCTCCAGAACGCCCATCATATCGCCGTACGCGTCCTCCATGGTCTTTCCCTCCGGCATGGCGATCCAGTGGATGCGCCTGTCGGCGCGGAACCAGGTCAGCTGGCGCTTGGCGTAATTGCGGGAGCGGCGCTTGATCAGCTCCACGGCTTCGTCCAGCGGCGCGCCCTCCCGCAGCACGGGTATCAGCTCCTTGTAGCCGATGCCCTGCATGGCCTGGACGTCCGCGGGGACGCCGCTGTCCAGCAGGCGGCGTACCTCCTCCGGCAGACCCTCCGCCATCATCACGTCCGCCCGGGCGTCGATGCGTCGGTACAGCACGTCCCGCGGCCAATCAAGGGCAAACAGGAGGAAATGATAAGGTTCGTCCTCCGGGCCGGGCATTTTCTGGTCGGAAAAGCGCTCGCCGGTCAGCTCGTAGACCTCCAGCGCCCGCACCACGCGGCGCAGGTCATTGGGGTGCAGCCGGTCCGCGCTGGCGGGGTCCACCGCCCGCAGCCGGTCGTGCACGGCCTGCACGCCCTGCTCCGCCGCCATGGCCTCGTACCGGTCCCGGATCGCCTGGTCGCCGCGGACATAGCCGTAATCCATGGGCTGGGAGAGCCCGCGCAGGTAAAAACCCGTGCCTCCTACCAGGATCGGCGCGGCGACGCGTTCCAGCAGTGGCCGCGCCAGGGCCGTGTATTCCGTGACCGAAAAGGGCTCCGCGGGATCCGCCACGTCCAGCAGATGGTGCGGCGCGGCGGCGCGCTCCTCCGCGGTGGGCTTGGCCGTGCCGATGTCCATGCCGCGATAGATCTGCATGGAGTCCATGCACATGATCTCCCCGCCCAGCGCCCGGGCCAGCTTCAGGGAGAGGCTGGTTTTGCCGCTGGCAGTCGGGCCCACCAGGCCGTAAACCGTTTTTTTAGTCATGGCGAAGGATCCTCACCTGCACCCCGCCGGGGATCCCGTTGACGTACGCCTCCAGGGGGATGCGCTCCCACTCCGCCAGCAGGGGGCTGTCGGTCGCCACCGTCGGGCGGAAGCCCGTTTCACTGCTGCCCTGGTTCTCGACGAAGATCCGGCACGGGCGGCCTTCCGCGTCCTCGCCCTCCAGCATATAGCGGGCGGAAAGACGCGCCCGGCCATCCCTGCCGATATTCTGCGTGTCGACGCCGGGGCCGGTGATCCTGCCGGTGAAATACGGCCCGGAGGCCGTGCCGCCGAAGGGGATCATCACGACATCCCGGGTATCACCCCGGACCGCCAGCGGCTCCCCGCAGGCCACGTCCACGACCAGCAGCAGCCGGCGCAGGCTTTCGCTGAGGCGCTCCTTAAGCAGCTCGTAGCGCAGCCGCTTTTCCTCCCTGGCGAAGTGCACGTCCCGGAACTGCTCCATCACGTTTTCATAGTCCAGGGCTTCGCCGCCGAACTGCTCGCTGGTCAGGTCGAAGGCGCAGCCCCCCGCGGCATTGAAGCAGTGGAAATTCCCGTCCCCCAGCGGAACGCCGTACACCTGCCCGCCGAAGATATCCTGCGCCAGGAAGGCCGTGACGGAACACTGGCCATAGGTGGGATTTTCGGGCGTCCAACGCGCCCGCATCCGGGGAGCGCAGGTATCCGCGCACCAGACGTTCCTGAGCGCGTCGTACAGGTCCGCAGGCGTGCGGATCCCGGGATAAACAGGCTGCAGGGCCGGTACGTCCGCCTGCCAGCCATAGAATAAACGGCTCATCGCTGAAACCTCCTGTTTCCGGCCGGGACGGGCGAAAACGCACCTGTTCCCTCCGTCCCGTGAGGCATCATAACACAAGGGCAGCGGGCAGTCAACTTGTCGGGCGTGGAACGGAGAGCGGAAAGTCGAGAGTGGAATGTGGAGAGTGGAGAGTGAAGAGCGGAGGCAGGAGTGAGGAATGAGGAGGGAGGAGTTAAAGAATGAACAATGCCCAATCAATCCGAAAGCACCCCGTAGGGGCGGGACACCGGCCCGCCCGTCCTGCAGGCGTAGGGACATTGATGCAGATCCATGATGGTTTTTCGCCATTCATGGACGAATCGATCCGTCAGACACCGCTGTTGATTCTGCTGTTCAAAGGCCACAGGCATCGCTTTCAATACAAACAATAAAACCATCCAGGATTTCTGCATGAACTCACGAATCAATTGTCGAACCGCCGTTTTCTCACGATCGGCATACCAATATTTCTTCAATAAATATTGCCTAAACCGGCTACTTTTGATATGATTACACCTGATCGCCCCCAAGGGCCGATCCTTTCGGGAGGAGGGGAACTGTGAAGATCCTTGGAAAATACCGGCTCACGACTTTTCAGGTCATCGCGTCCGGTTTTTTGGCCTTCATCCTGCTTGGAGCACTCCTGCTGATGCTGCCGGTATCCAGCCGGGGCCCCGGCGGCGCGGCATTCGCGGACTGTCTGTTCACCGCGACCTCCGCGGTGTGCGTGACCGGCCTGGCGGTGGTGGACACCGCGACCTACTGGTCCGGCTTCGGGCAGGCGGTCATCCTGCTGATGATCCAGGTCGGCGGCATGGGCGTGGTAACGGCGGCGCTGGCCCTGTCCTCCATATCCGGCCGCAAGATCGGCCTGATGCAGCGCAGCGTGATGCAGGAGTCCATCGCGGCGCCGCAGGTGGGCGGCATCGTGCGCCTGACGAGATTCATTATCGCAACCACCTTCGGGATCGAGCTGACCGGGGCCGCGCTGCTGGCCCCCGCGTTCATTCCCGAATTCGGATGGGGCCTGGGCCTCTGGTACGCCCTTTTCCACTCCGTTTCGGCTTTCTGCAACGCCGGCTTCGACCTGATGGGGATCCGCGGGGCATTCTCCTCGCTGACCGGCTTCTCCCAGAACGCGCTGGTCAATATCGTGCTGATCCTCCTCATCACCATCGGCGGCATCGGCTTCCTGGTCTGGAACGACGTGAAGCTGCACCGCTTCCGCCTGAAGCAGTACCGGCTGCAGAGCAAGATCGTTCTGATGACCTCCGCCGTGCTGATACTGCTGCCCTCCCTGTGGTTCTTCTTTTTCGAGATTAACGATCTGCCCGCGGGCCGGCGGATCCTGCCTTCCCTGTTCCAGTCGGTCACGCTGCGCACGGCGGGCTTCAACACGGTGGACCTGGGCCGGATGGGCGGCAGCAGCCAGGCGATGATGATCCTGTGGATGCTGATCGGCGGCTCGCCGGGCTCCACAGCGGGCGGCATGAAAACCACAACCGTGGCGGTGCTGCTGCTGACGGCCTGGTCGGTGTTCCGCAGGCAGGAGGACACGGCGTGCTTCGGCAGGCGCATCGAAGCCGAGCCCGTGCGCGGGGCCGTGGCCATCCTGGCCATGTATTTCATCCTGTTCTATGCCAGCGGCCTGATCATCAGCAGACTGGAGAACCTGCCGCTGATGACCTGCCTGTTTGAGACCGCTTCCGCCCTGGGTACGGTGGGCCTGACCATGGGCATCACCAGCCGCCTGGGGCTCGCGTCCCGCGGCATCCTGATGGCCCTCATGTTCCTGGGCCGTGTGGGCGGCCTGACGCTGATCTAC
>JBGUIY010000052.1:0-25601 GCA_045113475.1 Christensenellales bacterium
GGAACCGGCTGCGGAAGCGCCGGTCGGCAAGACCGTGCAGGCTAAGGGCCTGACGGGCAGCTTCCCGGTGACGGTGGCGCTGAACGAAGACGGCACGATAAAATCGGTAACGGTTGGCGAAGCCGACAGTGACATGGACAAGAGCTTCCTGGCGCTGGCGAACACCGAGGCGTTCCTGAGCCAGTTCGTGGGCAAGAGCGCGCCGGTGAGCGGCATCGACGTGGCAAGCGGCGCTACGGTGTCTTCCAAGGCGATCATCGAAGCGGTGAACGCGGTCGCTCCTGCGGCTGCAGCCCCCGCCGCTGAGGAACCGGCTGCGGAAGCCCCCGCCGGCAAGACCGTGCAGGCCAGCGGCCTGACGGGCACCTTCCCGGTGACAGTGGTGCTGAACGACGACGGCACCATTCAGTCTGTGACGGTAGGCGACACCGACAGCGATATGGACAAGGCTTTCCTGGCACAGGCGAACACAGAGGAATTCCTGGGCCAGTTCGCCGGTAAAACGGCGCCTGTGGAAGTGGACCTGACAGCCGGCGCGACGGTGAGCAAGACCGCCATCGTGAAGGCCGTCAACGAAGCTTTGGCAAATCAGTAACGGCAGGAGGAGAACATCAGCGATGAAAAAGACATTTCCGGGCGGCGTTCATCCGCTGCCGTCACAGCATCAGGGCAAGCCGCTGACGAACGACAAGGCCATCCGGCCCTTCGTGTCCGACGTGGTCTGCATCCCCATGAACATGCATATCGCGGCGGCCCCGTCCAAGCCGGTCGTTAAAAAGGGCGACCACGTGCTGATGGGCCAGCTGATCGCGGAGGCGGTCGGCCCGCGCGGCGTGCCGGTGCACGCTTCCGTGAGCGGCACCGTCAAGGATATCGGCATGGTGCAGCAGCTGGGCAAGACGACCTCCCAGTGCATCACCATCGAGAACGACTTCAACGACGAATGGGTCGAGCTCAAGGGCCTCGGCAACGTGGAAAACTGCGACGCCGACCAGATCATCCCCGCCATCCAGGCAGCCGGCATCATCGGCATGGGCGGCGCGGGCTTCCCGACCCATTTCAAGCTCCAGGTGCCGCCGGAGAAAAAGGTGGACACCATCATCCTGAACGGCGCGGAGTGCGAGACCTTCCTGAACGCCGACCACCGGCTGATGCTGGAGCAGCCCATGCGCGTCGTGGACGGCCTGCGCGCCGCCATGCGCGCCGCGAAAGTGGAGCGGGGCTTTATCGCCATCGAGGACAATAAGAAGGACGCCATCGCCGCTATCGAAGCCGCGGCCAAGGGCCGCAAGGGCGTGAGCGTGGTGGCCCTGAAGGCCAAGTACCCCCAGGGCGCTGAAAAGCAGATCATCAAGGCGGTCGTGCACCGCGAGGTGCCCTCGGGCGGCCTGCCCGCGGACGCCGGCTGCATCGTGATGAACGTCGGCACCGCCGCGGCCATCGCGGACGCCGTCATCGACGGCAAGCCCCTGGTGGAGCGCGTGACCACCGTCACCGGCAAGGTGCGCGAGCCTGCGAACCTGCTGCTGCGCGTCGGCACCATCTTCCTGGACGCCATCGGCGCCTGCGGCGGCTATTCCGTGGAAGAGCCGGGCAAGATCATCGCCGGCGGCACCATGACCGGAATCTGCGCCCCCAACGACACGGTGTCCATGACCAAGACCACCAACGGCATCGTGGTGCTGGATCAGAAGGAGGCCACCTCCCTGGACGAGTCCAGCTGCATCCGCTGCGGCCGCTGCGTGGAGGTCTGCCCGATGCACCTGAACCCGTATCAGCTCAAGAACCTGTGCGACGCGAACATGCTGAAGGAAGCGAAGGCGAACCACATCATGGACTGCATCCTCTGCTCCAGCTGTTCGTATATTTGCCCGGCGCGCCGCTGGATCATGTCGTCCATCAAGAACGCGCGCGAACTGATTGCGCAAAGGGGGATTTAAGCAATGGCGCTTCATATTTCAACCGGCCCGCATCTGCGCGCGAAGGACGATACCCAGCGCCTGATGCTGGATGTCCTGATCGCGCTGGTACCCGCGGCGGCGGCTTCCATCTACTTCTACGGCATCAAGGCCGTGCTGATCATCCTGATCAGCGTGGCGGCGGCCGTGCTCTCCGAGTTCGTGTGGCAGAAGCTGGGCCACAAGCCCATCCGCGTGGCTGACCTGTCCGCGGCGGTCACCGGCCTGCTGCTGGCCCTGAACCTGCCGGCCAACGTGCCGCTGTGGATCCCGCTGATCGGCAGCGCTTTCGCCATCATCGTGGTCAAGCAGCTGTTCGGCGGCATCGGCCACAACTTCCTGAACCCGGCGCTGGCGGCCCGCGCCGTGCTGCTGACCAGCTGGCCCTCCCACATGACCAAGGCCTTCGTGCCACTGCGCACGCTGTTCGGCTCCGCCGCGGAAACCGGCGTGGATACCCTGGCTTCCGCCACCCCGCTGCTGGTGCCTGGCACCGTGGAAGTGCGGGATCTCTTTTTCGGCAATATCCCCGGCGCCATCGGCGAGACCTGCAAGCTGGCCATCCTGATCGGCCTGGTCTACCTGCTGGTGCGCAGGGTCATCTCCTGGGAGATCCCGGTGGTCATGGTGGGCACGGTGGCCCTGTGCTCCTGGGCCCTGGGCGCGGATCCGCTGAAGGCGGTCCTCTCCGGCGGCCTGCTGCTGGGCGCCTGCTTCATGGCCACTGACTACGTGACCACCCCCATGCTGAAGACCGGCCACGTGATCTTCGCCGTCGGCTGCGGCCTGATGGTGTGCCTGATCCGCCAGTTCGGCAACTATCCGGAGGGCGTGACCTACGCGATCCTCCTGATGAACATCGTGACTCCGCTGCTCGACAGAGCGCTCAAACGCAAAGTTTACGGGGAGGTGAAGCAGCATGGCTGAAAATTCCAACAAGCCGACGATGCGCGGCATATTCATGAACGGCCTGCTCAATGAGAATCCGACCTTCCGCCTGGTGCTGGGCACCTGCCCCACCCTGGCGGTCACCACTTCGGCCATCAACGGCATCGGCATGGGCCTCGCGGCCACCTTCGTGCTCATCTGCTCCAACGTGGTCGTTTCCCTGGTGCGCAAGCTGATCCCGGACAAGGCGCGCATCCCGTCCTTCATCGTGATCATCGCCACCTTCGTGACCATCGTGCAGCTGATGATGCAGGCTTTCCTGCCCTCCCTGTACGAGTCCCTGGGCATCTTCATCCCGCTGATTGTGGTCAACTGCATCATCCTCGCCCGCGCAGAAGCCTTCGCCAGCAAGAACGGCCCGCTGCACTCTGCGGTGGACGGCCTTGGCATGGGCCTGGGCTTCACCTGCGCGATCACCCTGATCGGCATCGTGCGCGAGCTGATCGGCAACGGCTCGGTGTTCGGCATCAACATCCTCGGCGCGTCCTACGAGCCGATGCTGCTGTTCGTGCTCGCTCCGGGCGGCTTCATCACCTACGGCCTGCTGCTGGGGATCATCAACGCCCTGACCGCGCGCCATGCCGCTAAGAAGGGAGGCAACCAGGCATGAGGATCGTCGATTTTTCTTCCTTCCTGCTGTTCATGGTCTACTGCGTCCTCGTCAATAACTTCATCTTCTCCCGCTTCCTGGGCTGCTGCCCCTTCCTGGGCGTTTCCAGCAAGGTGCAGACCGCTACCGGCATGGGCCTGGCCGTGACCTTCGTCATGGGTCTCGCCTCCTTCTTCACCTACTTCGTGAACATGCTGCTGGTGGCCCTGGGCCTCGGCTATCTGCAGACCATCGCTTTCATCCTGGTTATCGCGGCGCTGGTGCAGTTCGTCGAAATGTTCATGAAGAAGTCCATGCCCGCCCTGTACTCCGCCCTGGGCATCTACCTGCCGCTGATCACCACCAACTGCGCGGTGCTGGCGGTCACCCTGCTGAACGTTCAGAACGAGTACAACCTGTTCGAGTCCGTGTGCAACGGCGTGTTCGGCGCGCTGGGCTTCATGGTGGCCATCGTGCTGATGGCGGGCGTGCGCGAACGCCTGGAGACCTCGGATATCCCGAAGAGCTTCAAGGGCTTCCCGTCCAGCCTGGTCATCGCGGGTCTGCTCTCCATCGCCTTCATGGGCTTCCAGGGCATGGTCAAGTAAGGAGGAAACAACATGGATTTTATGCCGATTCTGTATGCCCTTCTCGCTCTGGGCGCGCTGGGCGCGATCTTTGGCCTGGTGCTGGATATCGCTGAGAAAAAGTTTGCCGTGAAGACCGACGAGCGCGTGGCCGCCGTGCGCGAAGCCTGCGCCGGCGCGAACTGCGGCGCCTGCGGCTATCCCGGCTGCGACGGCTTTGCCGCGGCCGTGGTCGCGGGGGAAGCCCCCATCACCGGCTGCTCCGCCGGCGGCGCGAAGACCGCTCAGGCCATCGCCGCCATCATGGGCGCGGAAGCCGGCTCCGCCGAGCCGAAGGCTGCCCGGGTGCTCTGCCAGGGCGAGATCGGTACCGCCAAGGAGCGCTACCGTTATGACGGCTACAAGTCCTGCCAGATGGCCGCGCAGATGGTCGGCGGCCCCAAGATGTGCCCCTACTCCTGCGTCGGCCTGGGCGACTGCATGGACGTCTGCAAATTCGACGCCATCCGCATCGAAAACGGCATCGCCGTGATCGACCCGGACAAGTGCACCGCCTGCGGCATGTGCGAAAAGGCCTGCCCGCGCCACGTCATCCGCGTGATGGCGAAGGACGCCAACGTCATCGTGCGCTGCCAGAACTCCGATACCGGCCGTGTGGCCCGCGAGGCCTGCATGAAGGCCTGCATCGGCTGCAAGCGCTGCGAAAAGACCTGCCAGTATGACGCCGTCCACGTGGAAAACGGCTTTGCCCGCATCGACCCGGACAAGTGCACCCGCTGCGGCGAGTGCGCCAAGAACTGCCCCTGCGGCTGCATCACCGTCGGCGGCTGATCCGCTTTTACGGATGAATCCCTCCTTCGCCCGCTCCCCTGAACCGGAACGGGCGAAGTTTTTGCGTTTTGGTGGATAAAAATGCCCTTCTGCTTCGTCTGTATAATGGAGGTCGATGAAAATGAAACGAATTTGTGTGTATGTGATCTGTCTGCTGGCCTGCTGCCTGGCGCTCTGCGCGCAGGCGGAAGACTGGGACGCGGAGATGCCGGAGGAGTATGCTGCCCTGCTCACGGAGTACGCTGAGGGCCTTCAGGGGGACGAGGAAGTCCGGGACGCTTATGAAAGCGTATGGACGGGTTATCAGTGCTGCCTGAACGCCGGGATCGACCCGCTGGAGAATGTGGGCTATGCCCTGACGGACCTGAACGAGGACGGCGTGCCGGAGCTGGTGTTCGGGGAGATGCCGGAGGCGGAAATGCTGGAGGGCATCGTCTATGAGCTGCTCACCCTGCGCGGCGGACAGCCTGTCTCCGTGATCCGGGGCTGGGAGCGCTACCGTGTGGCGCTCATGTACGACGAGCAGACGGACCGTTACGGCTACTACGCCGAGGGCTCGTCCAGCGCCTTCGATTCGGTGTACGAGACCGGCCTGGCCTCCGCGGACATGCAGGCCTGGGACGAACCGCACGTCCTGGAGGCAAATTCGGACATGGACAGTCCTGACGTGCATTGGACCCTGGACGGCGAAGAGATCAGCGCGGACGAAGCGGAAGCGCTGGTCGATCAGTGGCGCATCCAGCGCATCGAGCTGACGATGCGCCCGATGAACGAATACAGCGCGCCGGAGCAGGCGAAATAAACGCGGCCGACGCAGAGAAATCCGATCCGGAAGCAGGAAGCGGTTATAGTCCTGCGTCTGATGTCCCGAAGTAGCGGCGGCGCCTGCGTCGCCACTCCAATACAATAAATTGATATTCGTCGGAAAAAACAAAACAGCTTCAATACCGTTACAAACAGAAAACCCATCGACCGTGATAAGGCCGATGGGTAAATGATTTTTAAAGTCTTCTGAAGTTTTACTTTGCGGTGACCGTGGCAACGTAGCCGCCGTCCGGATTTGCCGTCATCACGATAGACTTGTCGCCTTTATCGACGATCAGCGTCTGATATGAGTTTCCGCCTGGGGTGGTGAACGAAAACTCAACGCGCGGGGCGCCCTTGTCCACAACGGGATTGATCGTTATAGCCACTTTCTGGCCGGTCGCCATATCGTTCACACTCCAGCTCTGGTCCATGGCGGCGATGGTATCTTTCAGCATAACCTTATTGACAGTTTCTCCTGTCTGGTTTTCGATCGAGACGTTCATTTTGATCGTTTCTTCTTTTGCGGTTCCCTTCTTGCCGCAGGAGGAGCAGACAAATATGGTGGTAGCAAGCATCAGGGTAATGGCCAGAACGGCAAGGATCTTCTTTTTCATAATCAGATAATCTCCTTCGATTTCTTCTTTATTCTTTGATTGTGTCTGCCGGGCTCCGTTTTGTGCCCGGCGTGAATATATACGCACCAGAATGGACCGATGGAAGCAGTTTTTGAAAAAATATTTGTCGACGCGTTGGACGGGTCTGGAAGAGTGGAGTGAGAAGAGTGGAAGTAGCGGCGTTGTATCGCGCGCGCACCGCGGGCACAAGTGCCTCGCGCACCGCGCACGGGTTGGCGCCTGCGCCACCATAAGTGAGGAGTTAGGAATGAGGAGTGAGGAGTGAGGAGTGAGGAGTTTATAGTGAGGCGAGGGCACAGAATACCAGGCAAAGGAAATAGATCAGCCTCCGCTGTCATCCTCGGGGCGGCGGCAGGAGCCCGTCGTGAAGGATCTGTTCTGCTGTTTGACAGCCAATAAATGTCGTTAAGGATATAAATGATAAAACTGTAAGGGCGCCGCACCGGGGCGCCCGCCTTGTTGGCGTAAAGACCGTTTGGCAGTTTCCGCAGGATCTGTCGCCCGGCCAATGGCATAGGAATAAGTTGTTCTTTACCTGCAGCCGTTATCCGGAACTGTCCGCACAGAGATATGAATGAACACAAAACACCTCGTATAAATGCCCGCGCTCATCAGGCCATGCCTCTCCTGCATTACGAAACCCCCGTCAAAAAATGCCCTGGACCTGCCACCATCCACCGAAAGGCGTATAAACAGGTGCGAGGCTCATACAGAGCCCCGCTGAAAAAGAAAGAAACTGATCCTCAAAGCAAAAGAGGACAGTCAATTGGAGGATAATCATTATGTTTGAAAGAATCACTTCGTTCCTGCTGACACTGGGTGTCATCGGCTGGCAGGTGTTTGATATCGTTAAGGGCCAGGCCACTGTGCTGACCTGGATCGCGCTTGTTTTTTTCTCCCTGTGCGGCCTGTTTGAGCTGGGGATCGTTTTCGAGGACCGGAAGATCAAGGCCGCCGGCGAAGACCAGCCGACAGTTCAGGCGGCATAACAGGAATTGCCTGACGCAGCAATAAATGGCGTTGCACAAGGCTGAACAGGCATACGGCATACAAAGAAAGATACAGAAAAATCACTGCCATCAGACATGAGATCTGGTGGCAGTTTTGTTATTCGTTCTCTTCGTCGTTTATGCGCAGAATGTACTCGTCCTCTGTCTCCATATGGCAGTCCGGATTGAGGAGGACGGCTTTTACTGACGGGCTGAACGCATCCAGACCGATCCATTCGACGGTAGAAGGAATCGTGATCGAGCTGATATACGTATCGTCAAAGGCATAAGCGCCGATTCGGCGGAGGCCTTCGTTCAGGATGATTTCCGTCGCGGTGTTGACAGACAGCGCGCTGTCTGCCAGCTCAACCACACTGCCGGGAACAATGATCGTTTCCAGATCGGCGCAATCGTAAGCGTTGAAGGTGCCGATGAATTCCACTGTGTCGGGGAATTCAAGTGTCGTCTGACAGAAGCTGTAGTTTTCCAGCGCATTTTTTCCGATTCGTTTGACCCTGGGCAGAGGCTTTTCCGAGGCTGAAGGGTTGCAGTAGACCAGCGTGCAGGTCCTTATATCGATGATGAAGCCGTCTTCTTCCCGATAGTAAGGATTTCCGTTGGGAAAGCTGATTTCTGCGGATACATATCCGAAGGGATCGTCTGATGAGATCTCTTCAAGCGAGGATGGCAGTTCGATCTTCTGAACACCATAAGCACATAGAAATGAATCTTCCCTTAATTCCGTCACGCCTTCAGGAATGACGATGCATTCCACTTTTTCATCATCGTAGTCCATGCCTTCGGCATTAAATGCGTTGTCTTCAATCGCTGTCAGCCGCAAATCACCGATGCCCTCCGGCACCCGGACGATGGCAGGCTGAGGCATGCCGTCCTCCAGCCAATAGTTGGTCAGTATTGCATGATCCTCTTCGATCTCATAAGCAAAATGCTCCCCGGCATCGTTCCAGACCTCGCTGCCACTGGTATGCCAGCCGATGGTGGAATCTTCTGCCACACAGGCAGGTGTCAGCATGCATAGAATCAGAATCCAGGCAATCGGCAAACGTTTCATCAGTATTACCTCCCTCAGGGTGCGGCAGAGATCCAGTGTGCCAGCAGGCCCAGGTCAGCCGGCGTCAGATTTTGGCACTGGGGACACAGGGGTATGGACCAGGCGACGCAGAGGATGCCGGCGCAGACGGCCAGGGAACCGAGGCCGAAGACCAGCTGGAGCGTGTGCCTGCGGTATATGCTGACAGCAATGATGAATCCGTCCGCCAGGATGCCCAGTATGGACGTGTAAACGCTGATGACCTCCACCTCCGCGTGGGGTTCGTAATGCTCCAGGCAGTACCACAGTACGCCCGCGCAAACCAGCGCGATCAGGACCGCGACGGAATTCAGCCACGGGAACGAGCGCTGCTTTTTCCTTCTGTGGTGCCTCTTCTTTGCCATCCCGGATCACCTCCCTGTCCTCGCGATACAGTTAAAACGGCGGCATTGTCCGCTGCGTTTCCGGTCAGCTATCGGGCTCGCCGGTCAGCTTCTCCGCCAGCCGGACCGCAGCCATCGCGTCGGGGGCGTAGCCGTCCGCGCCGATATCCCGGGCGTAGCTTTCGGTCAGCACCGCGCCGCCGACGATCACCTTGCACCAGGGCGCTTCCCGGTGGATCAGGGCCGTGGTTTCCGCCATGGCGGGCACGGTGGTGGTCATCAGGGCGCTCAGGCCGCAGAGAGGCGCGTGCAGGCGCTGCACGGCTGCCAGTACGGCCTCCGGGGCCACGTCCTTGCCCAGATCCGTCACGGCGTAGCCGTAATTCTCCATCAGCAGGCGCACGATGTTCTTGCCGATGTCGTGCACGTCGCCCCGCACGGTGGCGAGCACCATGGCGCAGCGGGTGGGCTGGCTCTGCCCGCCCAGGGCGGTCTTGATGACCCGGAAGGCGGCTTCCGCGGCCTCCGAGCTCATCATCAGCTGTGGCAGGTAGATGGTCTTTGCCTCGAAGCCCCGGCCCACCTCGTTCAGGGCGGGAATGACCTCCTCCTGGATCACGCTCAGGCCGCCGCGGCCGCTGTCCAGAGCGGCCCGGGTCCAGCGGGCGGCTTCCTCCCGCAGGCCCTTCACCACGGCGCGGCGCAGCCCCTCGGGCTCGGAGGCGGCGGAGGGGGCGGGGGAGGCCGTGGCGGATGCGGCCTGACGGGCCGGCAGGGCGGAGGCGAAGCGGATGTATCCGCCGCAGTTTGGGTCGTGCCCCAGCAGCGTCACGGCGCTCTGGAAAGCGCTCATCATGTCCTCCGAGCAGGGGTTCATGATGGCGGCCGAGAGCCCGGTCTGCAGGGCCATGGCCAGGAAAGTCCCGCCGATACGCTCCCGGGCGGGCAGGCCGAAGGAGACGTTGCTCACCCCCAGCACGGTGCCGCAGCCCGTCCGCTCACGGATCAGGCGCAGGGCGTCCAGGGTGGTCCTGGCGGCGCTGCCCTCCGCGCTGACGGGCATGGTCAGGGTATCGAACACCAGGTCGCGGCGGGAGATGCCCTCGGCCTCAGCCCGGGCCAGGATCCGCTCGGCGATGGCCGCGCGGCCTTCCGCGGTGTCGGGGATGCCCCGCTCGTCCAGAGTCAGGGCTACCAGCACGCCGCCGTACTTCTTCGCCAGGGGCAGCACCGCGTCCATCACGGCCGCGCTGCCGTTGACGGAGTTGATCATGGCCTTGCCGTTGTAGCGGCGCAAGGCGCGCTCCATGGCGGCGGGATCCGCGGTGTCCAGCTGCAGCGGCAGGTCGGTGACGGCCTGCAGCTCCTCGGCCACGCGGGTCAGCAGGGCGGCCTCGTCCAGGCCCGGCACGCCCACGTTCACGTCCAGCACCTGCGCGCCGTGCTCCTCCTGGGCGATGCCCTCGTTCAGCACATAAGCCATATCGCCCTCCGACAGGGCCTGGCGGAGGCGTTTTTTGCCCGTGGGGTTGATGCGCTCGCCGATGATCACCGGCTCGCCGCCCAGGGTCACGGCCCGGCTGCGGGAGCTGATCACGGTCGTATCCTTTTCGGTGATAGGCGGAGGGGTCATGCCCGCCGCGCAGTGGCGCAGGGCGCGGATGTAGGCGGGGGTCGTGCCGCAGCAGCCGCCCATGATCCTCAGGCCCAGGGGCACCAGCCCCACCACGTCCCGGACGAAGTCGTCCGGCGGGATATCGTACACGGTCTGCCCGTTCACGTCCTTGGGCAGGCCGGCGTTGGGCTTCATCAGCACGGGTACCGAGGCCGCCGCCAGATAGCGCTCCACGATAGGCCTCAGGGCGTTCGGGCCCAGGGAGCAGTTGACGCCCACCGCGTCCGCGCCCAGGCCTTCCAGCATGGCCACCATGGCCTCCGGCGTGCCGCCGGTCATCAGCTTGCCGTCCGCGCCGTAGGCGTTGGAGACCAGCACGGGCAGGGCGCAGTTTTCCTTGGCCGCCAGCAGGGCCGCCTTGGTCTCGTAGCCGTCGTTCATCGTCTCGATGAACACAGCGTCCGCGCCGCAGGCCGCGCCCATGCGGACGATCTGGGCGTAATAGCCCACTGCCTCCTCAAAGTCCAGCGTGCCCAGGGGCCTGAGCAGCCGCCCGCAGGGCCCGATGTCCAGGGCCACAAAGCGCTCCTCCGCGTTCCCGCAGGCCGCCCGGGCCGCCTGCGCGCACCCGACCGCCGCTCGGATCATGGCCTCGCACTGCTCGGGGAGATAGCGCAGCGGATGCACACCGAAGGTGTTCGTCAGCACCATCTGGCTGCCCGCCTCGTAATAGGCACGGTGGATCCCCGTGATCACGTCCGGGTGCGTCAGGCTCCAGGTTTCCGGCGCTTCGCCGGGTTTCAATCCCGCTGCCTGCAGCAGGGTGCCCATGCCCCCGTCCAGGAAGAAGGGGCCGGTGCGGAGCAGTTCAAGCAGACTCATAGGTGGTTCCTCTCTTTCATTTCTGCTTATTGGTCCACCAATTAATTCGTGAACATAGATGAATTGGTTGGGGGATCAATAAAGCAGTCCAAACATCCAAAGCGGAATACGATGTCCGGAACCGATCTCAGTATCATCTACCGCCAGATAACTGTCCGGCAGGTCTTTGATCTGAGAGAATGATTTTCCTTTGCCGCCCACTTCGAACAGATGCTTTCCGTCCACCAGAAAATCGCCCTGTTTCGGATAGACCGCCGTATGACCCGATGAACGGATCTGATTCAGGAAGAACGTTTCACGGACACAGCCGATATCGGCATTGGGACAAAGCGCGTACATCACGTTTGGGTTGTCGCAGTAAATCTTGTCGGGACGGGACATATTCTTGAGGGAACCCGACTGGGAGAAAAGGAGATTCAGCAAATCAGATTCCGAGAGCGCTTTCAGCATCTTCAGTCCCTGATTCCGGTCGGTTTCAAGTTCGCTGTACAGTTTTGACATGTTGGGCGTCTGGGGCGTGTTTTCAGCGAGGATCATCAGCATTTTCTTCGTTTTCTGGATCGTGGCCGTGCTGATATTCTCCACCGCGGGGTAATCGCTTTCCAGAATCTGATTGATCACCTGTGAAATACGCTCCTCGTACCCGCTGTGGACTTCTTTATAGAAAGGATAATACCCTGCCCGCAGATACGAATGGAAATGCTTCAGGATACTGATCCCTTCGGTGAACTGCATTGCGTAACGGACATGTTCACGCAGCAGTTCATCCAGCGGCAGCGAAGGAATCTTCCTGATGCCTTCCAGCTCAAGATATTCGTTGAACGATAAGCCGGGGAGCGTGTATTCCGCCTGCCGTCTGGACAGATCCGCCCGCGCTTTCTGAAGCCTGAGAATGGACGAACCGGTATAGACGATATGGAGCGCGGGAAAATCGTCATATATGTTTTTGATCAGTGTTTCCCAGTGGTCCTGGTAATGCACTTCGTCCAGAAACACGTGCGTTCCGCCGTTCAGAACATGCGCCTCCACCGCCTCATAAACGGAATGAGCTTTAAACCAGAGGTGATCCAAGGAAAGATACAGCGCCTGCCGGGGATCCGGAAGAGCGGTCTTTATCCGCTGCAGAAGCAGGGTCGTTTTTCCGGTCCCACGCGCACCGCACAGTGAAATCAGGCGGTTGTCCCAATCGATCCGATCCGCCAGATGCCGTTTGAACTGCAGGGACGTGTTTCTTATCCGGCGGGCAGACATTTCATACAGAATCGAGAGCTCGGAGAACTCCATGATGGCCTCCTCATCTGAGCGGAACCGGAACGGAAGACAAATTGATGTTTCGAAACATTAAATACTGTCTGAAAATAATGTTTACAATTACTAATTTAATGCGCAAAATAATGTTTGCAAACACTAAAGCGATCATATCAGAAACAAAAGCGTTTGTCAATCAATGATTATGACGAATGCTGCCTGATTTGCGATAAAATGGCATGAAAATCAGATCTTCATCCCCACGATCGCCGTCACGCTCTTGCCTGGGCGCATCAGCAGGCTGTCGGTCAGGGTCACGCCGATGCGGCGTCCGCAGTCCAGGGCGGCGAAGATATCCTTCTGCAGGGCCAGGGGCAGGTCCCCGTAGCCGGGGGAGAAGCGCCGGGTCA
This sequence comes from Christensenellales bacterium, assembly GCA_045113475.1. Classification (GTDB taxonomy): domain Bacteria; phylum Bacillota; class Clostridia; order Christensenellales; family Aristaeellaceae; genus UBA4246. The sequence goes on from JBGUIY010000052.1 coordinate 12,934, forward strand.
GCGCGTATTCCGGAAACTGCTGTGCCAGCAGCCCGCACAGGCGGCTGCAGGCGGCCTCCACCTGCTGGGCGCCCAGGGCGTGCATCAGCAGGCCGTGCACGGGCGACTTGAGGGAGGCCCGGGCGATCAGCCGGTCCATCTCCGCGCCGGCGGTACAGGCAAACAGCAGGATGTCCCGGCAGCCCTCCAGGTGCTGCCGCAGGCTCACGGAACCGGTCCGGGCGAAGCCCAGATCCAGCCCGCCCTCCCAGCGGATCAGCGGGTACTGCCGCCAGACCGCCCGGCAGCGGACGCGGCCTGCGGCCATGTCCAGGCACTCGCCCAGGGGCAGCTCCTCCGGAACGGCGGCGTTCTTCGGCAGCTGGGCGTAGCGCAGGACCTCGGCGCTGTCGACGGGCATTTCGCCCAGATCGACGGTGCGCAGGTCCGCGGTCATCAGAATACCCTCCCCAGCATCTGGGAAAGGAGGGTCTGGATGGACGCGGCCACCTCGGGCTTGTTCATGGTGTATACGTGCACGTGCCGGATGCCGTTGGAGAACAGGTCGATGATCTGGTCCGTGGCGTATAGGATGCCCGCCTGCTTCATGGCCTCCGGCGAGCCGCCGAAGCGGTCCACTAGGTTGGTGAACCGGCGGGGCATGAAGCTGCCGGACAGCTTCTGCGCCCGCTCCACCTGGGTGGGGCTGGTGATGGGCATGATGCCGGGCACCACAGGCACGGTGATGCCCGCCTCCCGCAGCTTGTACAGAAAGTTGTACAGCACGTCGTTGTCGAAAAACATCTGCGTGGTCAGGAAATCCGCGCCGGCCTCCACTTTTTCGCGCAGCCGGCGCAGGTCCTCGGTCTGGTTCGGGCTCTCCGGATGCACCTCCGGGTAGCAGGCCGCGCCGATGCAGAAATCGCCCGCCGCCTTGATCTCCCGGATCAGGTCAGCGGCGTGGGGATACGGGCTGCGGCTCATGACTTCGGGGTCCATGCCTGCGGGCAGGTCCCCGCGCAGGGCCATCACGTTGGTGATGCCGTTCTCCCGCAGGGCGTTCAGGTAGTCCAGCACGGTCTGACGCTCCGCGCCGACGCAGGTCAGGTGGGCCAGGGTCTCGGTGGCGCTGCCGCACTGCAGGGCGCGGGCCATCTGCACGGTGTACCGGCTGCCTGCGCCGCCCGCGCCGTAGGTGACGGAGATATAGGAGGGCCGCAGCCGCGCGATGGCGGTCGCCGCCATCAGCACGCCCTCGAAGGCCGCGTCCGATTTCGGCGGGAACACCTCAAAGGAGAGGCTCAGCGCCTCGCTGCGGATGGTCTCGGTCACCTTCATGCCCATTCCTCCTGTCGCCGCATGTACTGTCAATGGAATGGGTTCAGTATACCGCAATCGGCTCCGGGATTCAATACGGCGGCCGGTACAGAAGGTGTACTTTATGCGGCAATGGCGTTCGAAGAAGGGGAAACAGCGTCCCAAGGCGCATTTGCTTTGACAATGCAATATTTTCCGAGATTTTTTATGTAAAAAAGCAGGAATTTTGAAAGATACGGCGTATTTTATATCGAATACCCTCAGAAAGGTGTGTGGGGGACTGATGCCTTGTGAAGTCGCTCAATTCGCAGGCTACTGCGACGGTGTGATGAAGGCGATCGCCACCGCGCGCCAGGCGGCGGAGGAAGCCCGGAAGGACGGGCAGCCGGCCGTCATGCTGGGGGAGCTGATCCACAACGCGCAGGCGCTGGAGGAATTCACCGCCCGGGGCGTGCGTGTGATCGGCAGGCCGGAGGAAGCGCCGGAAGGCGCGCGGGTGATCCTGCGCAGCCACGGCGAACCGCCCGGGACCCTGGAGCGCTGCGCGCGCCTGGGGCTGACGGTCACGGATACCACCTGCGTCTTTGTGCGGGCGCTGCACGAAACGGTGCGCCGCTGCGCGCAGGAGGGGCGGCCCGTGATCCTGCTGGGGAATCCGGATCATCCCGAGATCATCGGGACGGCCGGGTACGGCGGTGAATGGGTGCATGTGATCCCGGACGCTGGCGCGGCGGAAACGCTGCCGCCCATGACCGCGCCGGTGCTGGTGGCCCAGACCACTTATCCCCCGGATCTGTGGGAGGCGGCGCTGCCGGTGCTCAAAGCCCGGTACCCCGACCTCGAAGCGAAGCGCACCATCTGCCAGGCGACCAGCCGGCGGCAGGCGGCAGCGCTGGAGCTGGCCAGGCGGGCCGACGCCATGATCGTGGTAGGCGGCCGCAAAAGCGCGAACACGCGCAAGCTGTTTGAAACCTGCAGGGCTGTCTGTCCGCGGACCCTGCTCATCGAAACGGCGGCGGAGATCCCCCCGGATTTCTGCGACACGCGGACAGAATTACTTGGAATAGCCGCCGGTGCGTCCACACCGGATTGGTCATATAAGGAGGTTGTTACTGTTATGAACGAACTGGAAGAAAACAAAGTCACTGAAGCCGAAGCTGCTGTGGAAACTGCAGCGCAGGAAGCGGCGGAAGCCGTGGAGCAGGCAGTCGAGACACCCGCAGCCGCGGTCGAAGAAGAAGCCGCCTTGACCGAAGAGGAACAGAACAAGCGCAGCTTTATGGATGACATCGAGGCTACGCTGGTACGTATCCGTCCCGGTCAGACAGTTACCGGTTCGGTCGTACAGGTGAGCGAAGATGAAGTCTGCGTCAACATCGGCTACAAGTCCGACGGTCTGATCAAGCGCAGCGACCTGACCGATCAGGACGTCCACGTGGGCGACCAGATCGAAGTCGAGATCGTCAAGGTCAACGACGGCGACGGCAACGTGATCCTCTCCCAGCGCAACATCGTGAACCGCAAGGTCTGGGAAGAGCTCATGCAGAAGTACGAGAACAACGAGTACATCGACGCCGTGGGCAAGGAAGCCGTCAAGGGCGGCCTGATCGCGGATGCCGGCGGCGTGCGCGCATTCGTGCCCGCTTCCCATCTGGCACAGCACTACGTCGAGAAGATCCAGCAGTTCGTGGGCCAGCCCATGAAGCTGAAGATCATCGACGTCAACAAGGAAAAGAAGCGCATCGTGGCTTCCCGCAAGGAATACCTGCGTGAAGAATCCGCCCGCAAGAAGGAAGAAGCCTGGTCCAAGCTGGAAGTCGGCGCGGTCGTCAAGGGCATCGTCCGCCGCTTCGCGGACTTCGGCGCTTTCGTGGATCTGGGCGGCGTGGACGGCCTCGTCCACATCACCGACATGGCCTGGTACCGCATCGGCCATCCCAGCGAAGTGCTGAAGATCGGCGATGAGATCGAAGTCAAGATCCTGAACCTGGACAAGGAACGCGAGCGCATCCAGCTGGGCTACAAGCAGCTCCAGTCCCGCCCCTGGGATAACATCGAAGAAAAGTATCCCGTGGGCCTCGTGCTCGAGCGCAAGGTTGTCCGCATCCGCCCCTTCGGCGCGTTCGTCGAGCTGGAGCCCGGCGTGGACGGTCTGGTCCACATCTCCCAGTGCGCGCTGACCCGCGTCGCGAAGGTCGAGGACGCGCTGCAGCCTGACCAGATGGTCAAGGTCAAGGTGCTGGGCGTCGATCCCGAAGCGCACCGCATCAGCCTGAGCGTCCGTGAAGCGCTGGCTGACGACGTGGCCGAGGGCGGCCTGGTCGAAGAGATCCCCGGCGAAGAGGCCGCTGAAGAAGCGCCCGAAGCGCCCGTGGAAGAATAATCCGCAGACAAACCCGGAGCGGCGGTCGAAAGACCGCCGCTCTGTTTTTTGTGTGAAAGCCGGTTTATGCTGCAGGAAAACCCGGTTTTATCCCGTCTGTATACAGGAAGCCTGTTGTATTTGAAAAACCGGGGGGAGAAACCGAATGAAGAAGGCTTTGATCATTCTGCTTGTGGCAGCGGCTGCTGCCGCGGTCCTGTTCTTCTGGACGGGAGACGGCCTGACGCTCTCGGTACAGGCGACGGTCCGCGTACCGACGAAAGACCCGTATTATGTGGATAACTACGGCGGATATAAGAATACCTGGATCAAAGCCAACGAGCAGGCCTACGTTTCCAGCGGCGAGCACGGAGCGCCGTACCGCGGCGCGCGCATGCGCGGCGGAACGCTTGTCACCGGAATGGGTTACGGTCCCATCTCCGTCAAGGGCACCATCGACGCTTCCCGGCTGATGAATGCCTGCCCCGGGCTGAGGCTTGAAAAGGACTGGGAATACATTGTCAGTATATTCAACACTTCAGACAACAAAAAAGCCAGGCTGTATCTCGACCTGGAAATCTTCGCGGACACCCTGAAGGCCAGGCAGACCCTGTACGTGTTTTACGATGGCTATGCGCACCCGGAGATCCATACCGAGGAACTGGAGATCGGGGAAAGAGCGGGATTCGCGCTGGAACTTTGATTGAGTGAGGAGTGAGGAGTAAAGAGCGGAGTGAAGCCCGCAGTATCCGTAGCGGCGGCGCCTGCGCCGCCATACCCGCGGCATAATGATTCAAGGAATTATTCTTCGGGCCGTATTCGTTATCGAGGCAGCCTTTGCGCCACGAGGGTGGCGGCCCAGGGGCCGCCGCTACAGGCTGTTTGTGATTGCATCGGTGTTTATTGACATGAATATATTGTGATTTCAGGACTGTCTCTGTCCAACAGCTTTAGGTGGGCTGGGCTTCAGGTGGCGGCCCAGGGGCCGCCGCTACAGGCTGTTTGTGATTACATCGGTGTTTATTGACATGAATATATTGTGATTTCAGGACTGTCTCTGACCAACAGCTTTAGATGGGCGGGGGCTTCAGGTGGCGGCCCAGGGGCCGCCGCTACGATTGAAGCGGTGTTTATTGAGATACAGCTGCCCGCTCTGAGGGTACAATGACATCGATGCAGATATCAGGCGATCATCACTATTAACTCCTCGCTCCTCATTCCACACTCGACTAAAACGTCATTTGCACCATCGCCATATACGCCGCCGTCCCTGCCAGGATACTGAGCAGGGAGTTTCTTTTCCAGGCCTGGAGGCCGATCACGATGACGGCGGCGATCAGCTCGGGCAGGCCGTGGGGATATTGGGCGGGGGTCACGTCCTTCAGGCAGTAGATTACCAGCATGCCGATCATGGCGGGGGGCAGCACTTCGCCCAGATACGTGATGTAGGGCGGGGTGCGCTTCCGGAAGACGATGAACGGCAGGAAGCGCAGGAGAATGGTGACGACGGACATCACGGCGACCATCAGCGCAGCGTGGCTGGCCCCGGTCATCGTTTCACCTCCCGGGCGCCCAGCCGCCCGCGCAGCAGGGACAAAATCAGGGTGATCAGCAGCATGGCCGGGATCAGGAATTGCTCCGGCCCGAATACGATCAGGCACAGGAGGGTGCTCAGCAGGCCGGTCAGGGCCGGCGCGTGCTCCCGGGTGGAGAGCCACTGCTCCGTAAAGGATGCGATGAACAGCGCGGTCATGGAAAACTCGATGCCCACGGTAGAAAACGGCAACACGGAGCCCAGCAGGCTGCCCAGCACGCTGCCCGCGACCCAGTAGCTGTGGTTGAAGAGCGACAGCAGGAACCGGTACAGGTGTTCGTCCGTGCCTTCCGGGACCTGGCCGTCGCAGAGGATCGAATAGGTCTCGTCCGTCAGGGCGAAGATCATGTAGGGCTTGTAACGGCCCGCGTTTTTGTATTTCCCGATCATGGAAATGCTGTAGAACAGGTGCCGCGCGTTGACCATGAATGAGGTCAGGACCGCCGTGAGCACGGACGCGCCGCCGGAAATCAGGCCGACGCCCACGAACTGCAGCGAGCCTGCGAAGATCAGCAGGCTCATGGCGAAGGCCCAGCCGACGCCGTAGCCCGCGCTGCGCAGCAGGATGCCGAAACCGGTGCCCAGCACGATATACCCTGCCATCACCGGGATCGAGTGGTAAAACGCCTGTTTTGCCGTCCGGGCTCTCATGCGCGGCCTCCTTTCCGTGGGATGAATCTCTGTCAGAAGCTCCAGGGGAGATAGGCGGCGGCCACCGCCAGGATCAGGGCGGGCAGCATGTTCGCGACGCGGATCTTCTTGCCCCAGACCAGATTGACGCCCACGCAGAAGATCAGCACGGAGCCGATCAGGGACAGGTACTGCACCGCCGCAGCCGTCATCACCGGGGCCAATACGCTGGCCAGCAGCGTCACGCCGCCCTGCAGCAGCAGCACCGGTATGGCGGAGAAGGCGCAGCCTTTGCCCATGGAGGAGGTCATGACCGCGATGATGATGAAGTCCAGCACCGCCTTCACGGCGAGGGTCGAATAATCGCCCGTGATGCCGTCCCGGATCGAACCCACGATGGCCATCGCGCCGATGCAGACGGTCAGGGAAGCCGTCACGAAGGCGTTCACGAAGCCCTTGTCGCCGCTGTTGCCGGTGCGGCGCTTCAGCCATTCCCCGAATCGCTCGATGCCGTGCTCCAGGTACAGCAGCTCCCCGACGACCGTGCCGAGGGTGAGGCAGAGCACCACCAGAAAGGACTTCGCGCTGGCGACCGCGCCTTCGCGGATGCTCAGCATGCCCTCCATGGCTCCGGCGATGGCGATGAACAGGGTGCTGACGCCGCAGGCTTTGGTCAGCGAGTCCTGCTGGTCTTCCCTGAACAGCTTTCCCGTCCAATGGCCCACGAGCCCGCCGGCTACGATGGCGCTGCAGTTGATGATGGTTCCGAGTCCGAGCATGGTGCTGCCTCCGTGGTGCATGAATTACGTGGCCCATCATACCACATCGGACTGGATTGCACAAATAAATATACAAGAAATGAACAGCGCCGGGACCGGAAAGCCGTGCTGCTGACACAATTTGCGTGCGCAATTGTCTTGTACATTCGACGAGTTCCATGGTACAATAATCGCACCGGACAGAATACAGCCGGGAAAAGGAGGAGCTGACGATGTACAACATCTGCAAACGGCTGCTGGCGATGGGGCTGGCGGTATTGATGCTCATATCTGCGGCCTCCGTTCTGGCGGAAGACGATCTGCTGACGCGTATCCAGAAGCGCGGGAGCATCGTCATCGCGACGGAGGGCAACTGGAGCCCGTGGACGTACCATGACAAGGACGACGAGCTGGTGGGCCTGGACATCGAGATCGGCAAACTGATCGCGGAAGGCCTGGGGGTCAGGGCCGAATTCAAGGAGACGGATTTCAACTCCATCTTCGGCGGCATCGACTCCGGCCGCTTCGACATCGCCTGCAACGGCGTGGGCTACACCGAGGAGCGGGCGGAAAAGTACTCCTTCTCCACGCCCTATGTGTACACACATAAGGTGCTGGTGGTGCGGGACGACAACGATACCATCCACACCGTCGAGGACCTGAACGGCAGGAAGAGCGCGAACTCCGCGTCTTCCACCTACGCGGCCCTGGCGGAAGCCAACGGCGCGGTCATGACCTATGTGGACAGCCTGCCGGAGACCATTACCCTGCTGGTCCAGGGCAGGGTGGACGCCACCATCAACGCCCAGGTGTCCATCGTGAACTACATGAAGGAGCATCCGGACGCCAGGATCAAGATCGCCCAGATGATGCCCGCCGATCCGGTGGCTTATCCCGTACTGAAGGGCGCGGATACAGAAAGTCTGATCGAAGCAGTCAACAACATCCTGGAGGAGGCCCGGCAGGACGGCCGGCTGGCTGAGATCTCCATGAAGTATTTCGGCCTTGACCTGACGCAGCCCGACTGAAGATGACGAACGCGGAACTGTTCATACACGAAACCGATTACCCCGACCTGAATATTCCGGCAGCCGCAGCGCACCTGCAGGGTGCGCTGCGGTTTCAGACGGTCAGCCATGTGGATACCGCCCGTACGGATTACGGCCAGTTTGACGCTCTCCACGCGTATCTGCGGGAGAGCTATCCGCATTTATCGGCCGCAGCGGTGTGGGAGGAGATCGGGCACAGCCTGCTGATCACGGTTCCGGGCATGGACGAAACGCTCCGCCCGGCGCTGCTGATGGCGCACCAGGACGTGGTGCCCGTCGTCCCCGGCACGGAAGGCGAATGGCGGCACGGCCCCTTCAGCGGCGACCTGGCCGACGGGTATATCTGGGGCCGCGGGGCCATGGATATCAAGGAAATGCTGATCGGCATCCTGGAGAGCGCCGAGTACTGGCTGGGCCGGGGCTCGCGGTTTCAGAGGACCCTTTACCTGGCCTTCGGCGAGGACGAGGAGACCTGTTCCGTGGGCGTACGGGCCATCGCGGAGACCCTCGCTTCCCGTGGCGTGACCCTGGAATACGTGCTGGACGAGGGCGCGGGCGACGTGACGGACGCGGCCGACTACGGCGCGCCGGGGACGCTGGTCTGCCCGGTCGGCATGTACGAGAAGGGTTATGGCGATCTGCGGATCCGGGCCTTCTCCCACGGCGGGCACAGCTCGAACCCCTTCCACGGCACCTCCCTGGGGGATATGTCGGAGGCGATCGTGGCCATTCTCCGCAGCGCGCCGGCGCCGCGGATGTCCGAGGCGGTCAGGCAGACGCTGAAGCTGCTTGCGCCGCGCATCACGCAGGAGCCCATGGTGCTTTGGGCGAAGGCGCCGGAACGGTACGAGGCGGAGATCCTGGACTGGTTCTGCCGGCACGAGAGTCTGTACCACCAGGTGCGGACCACGCTGGCGCCGACCATGATCAGGGGCGGCGCGCCGGCGGCGAACGTGATGCCCCGCGACATGGAGGCGGTGATCAACCTGCGGCTGATCCCGGAGGACACGCCGGACGGACTGATCGCGGCCTTCCGGCAGACGGTGGGGGACAAGGTGCGGCTGGACTGGCTGCAGCAGATCGGGGCCTCTGTGCCTTCCGACCTGGACGCCTGGGGATACCGGTGTCTTACGCGGACGCTGGAGCGGTATTTCGACCGCCTGGTCTTCATCCCCGCCCAGAACAAGGGCGCCACCGATGCCCGGTGGTACGAGCCCCTCTGCCGCTGCGTCATGCGCTTCGGGCCCTTCCTGGAGGAAGAGGAGATCTCCCGTGAGGGCGTCCACGGCGTCAACGAGCGCATTTCCGTGCGCGCCTATGCCCAGGGCATCCGCGTGCTGACCCATATGATCGAAACCACCTGCCTTTTAAACGGAGCGGCTGAATGAACGAACGTCTTTGGAACATCATCGTTGAATCCTTCCCCAAGCTGCTGGAGTACGGCGTCAGGGTCACCGTGCCGCTGACCATCTATTCCTTCCTGCTGGCGCTGGTCATCGCGGTCATCGTGGCGATGATCCAGTACGCGGACGTCAAGCCGCTGCTGCCCGTCTGCCGGTTCTATATCTGGCTCATCCGCGGCACGCCGCTGCTGGTGCAGCTGTATGTGGTGTTTTACGTGCTGCCTGAGATCGGCATTATGCTGGACGCCTTCCCGGTGGCGGTGCTCGTGTTCGGCTTCAACGAAGGCGCATATATGGCCGAAACCATCCGCGGCGCGCTGGAGAGCGTGTCCGTGGGGCAAATGGAAGCCGGCTACTGCGTGGGCCTCAACTATGTCCAGACCATGCGCCACGTGGTGCTGCCCCAGGCCTTCCGCACGGCGTTCCCCGCCCTGTCCAACTCGCTGATCTCCATGGTCAAGGGCACCAGCCTGGCCAGCACCATCACCGTGCGCGAAATGCTGACCGAGGCCAAGATCATCAACGGCCGCGTGCTGGAGACCGGCGGCCTGTATGTGGAGGTCGCCGTGATCTACCTGGCCTTCTGCACGCTGCTGACCTGGCTGCAGCACGTGCTTGAGCGCCGGCTCGCCCGCCGCGGAGGTGCTGTCAAATGATGCTCGAAGCCAGAAACGTGCACAAGTTTTTTAACGGTACCGAGGTACTGCGCGGCATTGACCTGACGGTGGAAAAGGGCGACGTGGTCGCCATCCTGGGGCCCAGCGGCTCCGGCAAGACGACCTTCCTGCGCTGTCTCAACTTCCTTGAGCGGGCGGACGAGGGCGAGCTGGTCTTCGACGGCGTTTCGTACCCGATGGCGTCGGCCACCAGAAAGCAGATCGCCCAGCTGCGCAGGAAGACGGCCTTCGTCTTCCAGAGTTACAACCTCTTCCTGAACAAAACGGTGCTGCAGAACGTGACCCTGGGCCTGACCGTCGCCGCGAAAATGAATAAAGCGGAGGCGCGGGAGACCGCCGTCAGGGCGCTGACCCGCGTGGGGATGGCGGACCGGCTGGACGCCTATCCCTCCCAGCTTTCCGGCGGCCAGCAGCAGCGCGTGGCCATCGCCCGGGGGCTGGCCTCCAATCCGGAGATCATCTTTTTCGACGAGCCCACCAGCGCGCTGGACCCCGAACTGATCGGCGAGGTGCTGGCCGTCATGCGCGAGCTGGCGCAGGAGGGCATGACCATGCTGGTGGTGACCCACGAGATGGATTTTGCCCGCAACGTGTCCAACCGCGTGATGTTCATGGAGAACGGCAGCGTGGTCGAAAGCGGCCCCTCCCGGGAGTTCTTCCTGCATCCCAGGCAGGAGCGCTCGCAGGAGTTCATCCGTACGATCCTCGAGGGAAGGAAATGAGCCATTCGTCCGCCGTCCTGCGACGGCGGATTTTGTATTTTCGGGAATCGGCAGTTATGACGGCTTCAAACGGATCCTCCCTGTCCGGGGACCGGCAGAACGAAGCAGGACCGTCCGTCAGGAAGCATCATCATTCACAGAGGGTGGATCCATGAAAGATTTTTATCAAAAACCGATCATTGCACTGATGACTGCGCTCCTCTGTATCTGCAGTGCGTTATTGTTTACCGGCTATACGGACCCGGAACCGGACAGGAGCCACGCGCCGTATGAGGCGGATTTCGAACTGCTGTGGGATGAGCTCACGGACAGTTATCCCTATCTGCCGTACCTGAGGGAGCAGGGCACGGACACGGATTCGATCTGTGAACGGTATTCGGCGGAGCTTGCTTCTGTTGATGGTGAGGCTGAATTTGCGTACATGCTTCAGCGCATGTTTTCCGAGCTCGGCAATTTCGCGCATCTGAGCCTCGTCACGCCGGAACTCTACCGGAATTATTGCTATATTTATGCCGCGGACGACGATCCTGAAGCTGAGCATTCCCCGGGGGTATTCAGGAGCATCCTGCAGGATCCGCGGCTGTCGGCCAGATACAGGGCGCCGGAACGCCCGGGGGAGGCCCGGGACACAGAAACTGAAAACCGGTATCCGAAAGCGGCCGTTCATTACTATGATGACTGCAAAGCACTGTATCTGCAGATCCCGTCCTTTGCGCAGGAGACAGTCCGTCGGGACAGGTACGTGATCTGTGATGCGCTGAAAAAATATCCGGAGACGGAGCATATCATTTTTGACATCACCGGAAACAGCGGCGGAAGCGATCAATACTGGATGGAGAACCTGGTCGCTCCCTTTGGCGGCCGCTACGAATTCCGTTTCCGGAATTTTTTCAGAAAATCCGGCATTTATGATGAATACTATCCCGACCTTGAAACGCGGCCGGTAACCGGTCTGGAAGATGCGCCGGCGTGGGCGGAACGGATGGGGCTGGACCGGTACTATGAATCCACGCTGGTTCTGCCGGAAGAGGGCAGTGTACCTCTGCCCCTGAACAGGGATATCAGGAGATGGGTCCTGACCGGCAGCCGGGTCTATTCGGCGTCTGAAAAGTTTGCTTGTTTCTGCAAAGCCACCGGGTGGGCGACGCTGGTCGGAAGAAGGACGTCCGGCGACGGGCTGGGCGCCACGCCGGTCCTGATCCTTCTGCCGGATTCCGGATTATTGGTCAGGTTTTCGTATTTTGCGGGTGAAAACCCGGACGGCAGCCTCAACGCCGCCGCAGGAACACGCCCGGACGTGATATGCGTCAAAAACACGCTGCCTCTGACCCGCTGCCTGGAGCTGATCCGGAATGGGTATTGAAGACGGACGACGGGCATTGAAAACTTGCCGGTGTCAATAAACATCGCAGCAATCACGTTTGGCAGCCTTGCAGGTGCGGCACATCGGGTACTTATACTGATTCTTACCTAAGGAACCACTGATTATTACTCCGGCAACCAAATATTGCCAGAATCTGTTTGTCCAAAGGGCCGGTTGCTTTGTCCGACGTATCTTCCTGGCAGCATTTAATTGCCGGAGTAATAAGATTTTCAGCATCCGGTATAGCTGACAGCTATTTGCGGCAGCCAATGAAAAGCTTTGCATGTTGGTTGTTTGACACTCTTTGATGTGATATACTTGCCTTGAATCAACAAATCGGAATTTGACGGAGGAAACTATGTTAAAAGATTATGAGATAGATAAACCAATTCTTGAAACTGATAGATTGATTATTCGTACGCTTAACGATAACGATGTGGCTGACTTAAAAGAGTGGCTTGGGAGAGATGAAATCTATACATATTGGGGAAGAAAAGCAAGCAAGAACGAGAAAAATCCTGAACTTATGTTTATTGATCCCCGCCCTTGGGTAAAAAGAAAACCTTCTCCTGATTTTGATTGGGGAATTGTATTGAAAGAATCCAATAAAGTGGTAGGCATGATTGCGGTATTTGATATCCAAAATGCCAGAATGGGCGATATAGGATACAGAGTTAATCCGGAGTACTGGAATATGGGAATTACTACAGAAGCTTTAAAGGAAGTCGTACGGTTTATATTTGAAAACACGGAAATAGACCGGTTGAATGGGCGTGTGGATGTAAGAAACATTGCCTCAAATAGGGTTATGGAA
>JBGUIY010000053.1:0-6037 GCA_045113475.1 Christensenellales bacterium
CGTGTCGATATACCGCGTCTCGGTCAGCGGGGTCACGGCAAAATCGTTATAATCGGTCTTGGAGGAGATGCGGCAGGGGATGATGCGGAAATCGGTGCCGTGCATTTCGCCCCGGCGGTACTTGAACCGGATCTGGAAGACGTAGGTGAGCATGTCGCTGGGCTTGCCGTTGCCTGAAAAGGAAAAATTGCCGAGGGAATACACGATGTATTTGCCGTTGTATTCCTCGATGGGATTGATGCGGTGGCTGTGATGTCCGATCACCAGGTCGGCACCGGCGTCGATGGTGGCGTGAGCCAGTTTCTGCTGGTTGTCGTTGGGATGGTAGTCCAGCTCCGCGCCCCAGTGATAGCTGACGGTCACGATTTCGCAGCCCTGGGAGCGGGCGTTGTCGATGTCGGTCTGCAGGGTCTGGTAGATGCGGTCGTACCCGCCGTTGAAGGTCTGGTAGGCCAGCATGCCGATTTTGACCCCCTTGACCTCGTAGATGCCCAGCTTGGTGGAATTGGCGACCACCACGCCCGCGGACTGCAGGGCGTCCATGGTGCTGGCGTAGCCGTCTTCGCCGAAATCCATGACATGGTTGTTTTCCATGGTCGCCGCCTCGATGGAGTTGTCAGCCAGGGTCTGGGCGTAGGAGGTGGGGGCGAGGAACAGGTATTCGTTGTTGCGCTTGCTGGAGGGGATGGTCACCTGGTCGGCCAGGGTGCCCTCAAAATTGACGATGGTCAGGTCGTCCTGGGACAGGAGGTCCCTGATATTGCGCAGGTAGAAATTGATATCGCCGTTCTGGCGCTTCAGCTCCTTGCCGAAGAGGGAGGCGTCCATATTGCGGTACTTTTTGTAATTCGTGCCGATGGTCAGGTCGCCGGTGGCCGTGACAACGATGGCCATGTTGCCGGTGGGCGGCACGGTTGCCTCAGAGGGGGAAGGGGTATAAAAAGCGATCACCGGCGTCGGGGACGCGGTGGGGCCGGGGGTCAGGACGATGGAGTCCTTATGGTCGAAGAAAGAGGCTTCCTCTTCTTCCTCCTCCGCCAGCGCGCAGAAGGCGCAAAGCAGCAGGGATATGGCCAGCGCCAGCAGCGCCGTGAGGGTAAGTTTTCTGTTCATGTGCCTGTTTCTCCCAAATGCCCGAGGAAACGCTCGATCCGGGCAAATGCTTCATTCAGCTGTTTGAGGCCTGTGGCGTAGCAGCACCGGATGTGCCCCTCGCCGGACGGGCCGAAAGCCGTGCCCGGTACGCAGACGACCTTTTCGGTGCGCAGCAGGCGCGTGCAGAAATCCTCGCTGGTCAGGCCGGTGGCCTGTACCGAGGGAAAGCAGTAAAACGCGCCTTCCGGCACGTGACACGACAGTCCCATATTCCTGAAAGCGTCCACCATCAGCCGCCTGCGCTGGTCATAGCTCTCACGCATGGTCAGGATGTCCTTGTAGCCGTTTTCACGGCCCACGCGCAGGGCCTCCTCCGCCGCCACCTGGCTCTGTCGCGGCGCGCACATGATGGTGTACTGGTGGATCTTGTTCATCTGCGCGGTCAATGCGTCCGGCGCGCAGGCATAGCCCAGGCGCCAGCCCGTCATGGCGAAGGACTTGGAAAAACCGTTGATCAGCACCGTCCGCTCCCTGAGGCCGGGCAGGGACGCGATGGAGACGTGCTCCGCGCCGTCGTAGGTCAGTTCGGCATAGATCTCGTCCGCAATGACCAGCAGGTCGTGGCGCTCGATCACGGGTACCAGGGCTTCCAGGTGCTCTCTGCGCATCACCGCGCCGGTGGGGTTGTTGGGATAGGGGAAGATCAGCGCTTTGGTGCGGGGCGTGATCGCCTTTTCCAGGGACGCAGGGTCGATGCGGAAGCCGTTTTCAGCGCGGGTGGTCAGGGCCACGGGCGTACCTCCCGCAAAGGTGACGCAGGGCGCGTAGCTCACATAACCGGGATCCGGTACCAGCACCTCGTCGCCGGGCTCCACGGTGGCGCGGAGCGCCAGGTCGATGGCTTCGCTGGCTCCGACAGTGACCACGATCTCCTTTTCGGGATCATAAACGACGCCGAACCGGCGGGCCAGATAAGCCGCGATCTCTTTCCGCAGGGAAAGCAGGCCGCGGTTGGGGGTGTACTGGGTCTCTCCTGAGAGCAGGGAATCCATGGCGGCGTTGCGGATATGGTACGGCGTCACAAAGTCCGGCTCGCCCACGCCCAGGGAAATCGCGCCCTTCATCGTACCCGCAATATCAAAGAAACGCCTGATACCGCTGGGCGGTACGGCTGTAACGCGGGGGGAGAGGAAGCGCTCGCTCATGGACTCACGACCAATCTGTCATCCTTGGCCAAGCCCTCAAAGATCACACCGTCCTGCTTATAGCGCTTGAGCACAAAGCTGGTGGAGGTGCCTGTAACGGTGTCCAATACGCTCAGCTTTTCGCTGACGAAAGCGGCAAGCTCCTTCAGAGTGGGGGCTTCAACGAGCACGATGAGGTCGTAGCCGCCGCTCATCAGATAGACGGATTTCACCTCGTCGAAACGGTAAATGCGGCTGGCGACGGCATCGAAGCCCATGTCCCGCTGAGGGGTCACGCGGACCTCGATCATCGCTTCCACGCGGTTGGTATTCAGCTTGTCCCAGTTGATTACCGGGCGGTAGCGCAGGATGGTGCCGTCCTCTTCCATTTCCTCAATGGCGGCGGCAGTTTCTTCGATGGTGACGCCCAGCATGACCGCCAGCTTTTCGAGTGGGATGCGGCAGTCCTCCTGGAGAATATTGAGCAGTCTTTGCTTGAGATCGTTCATTTCCAATTGTCTCCTGTATCAGGGATCAGAATTCGCGGTTTTTCAGCGCGGAAAGGCAGGACTCTTTGCTGTCCTCCAGGTGGCGCTGCATAAGCGCCATCAGGGATTCGAGGTCGCGCTCCTTCAGCATGCGCACCATTTCGTGATGCTCGTCATGGGCGGCGCGGCGGTGCTGCAGGCTCTGGATCGCCACCGCGGAGAAGCGGATGATGTACTCCTCCTGCCCGTCGATCACGTTCAGGATGCGCTTCTTGTCTGAAATATGCTCCAGCGTGTCGTGGAACTGGCGGTTATAAATGGCGAGGGTCTCGCAGTCGTTCTGCTCGAGGGCTTCGTCCATCACCTTCAGGATGGCGTCCAGGCGCTCGATGTCCTCATCCGTCACCCGCTGCACCACGGAGGGGAGCAGGAGCATCATCATGGAGTTGCGGATGGTAAAGATCTCTTCGATGTCGCTCAGGGTGAAGGCACATACGATCACGCCGCGGCGCAGTTCATAATGCACCAGGCCGTCCAGCTCCAGCTTGCGCAGGGCTTCCCTGAGGGGAGTGCGGCTGATGTGCAGTTTGTTCGCGTACACCGTTTCCACGATCCTCGAACCGGGCGTCAGTTCGCCGGTGATGATCGAGTGCTTGAGGCTCTCGTACGCAATGTCTCTGATCGGCTTGTTTTCCGAATCAATGTCTCTCATGGCTACCGTCATTGGCTGTCCCTCCATTTTTCCGGCGGAATACGCGACCAGTTTATCGAAAAATGCTTCATGTGTCAAGGGAACTTGTAAAATCGGTACGGGGTTTTCAGGGCTCGACGGACCCGCCGGCGACGGAGACATTCCTGAGCCGTGTGACCGTCGGGATCAGGAAATGGTCGTACTGGCTGGTCTCCCGGGAAAAGCGGATGCTGCCGGTCAGCTCAGCCATATTGCCGGAGACCGAACCGCCGGAAACGATCGTCACCTGGTCACCCTGATGCAGATAGCCCAAACGGATCTCGCCGGCCAGGTCGCCGCTCACCGGGTCGATCTGGAAGGCGGAGAACTCCACGACCTCCAGGTAATCGCCCTCCAGCAGCGCCTTAGCGCCGGCATTGCCGCCTTCGACCTCGAAATTGCCGGGGGTGAAGGAATCTTCGAGCTTCAGATACTGTGCGAACTGGCGGGCCCCGAAAAAGGCCTGGGGCACGTTGCCCTTCATCAGCACCATATCCCGGGTCCAGGCGCCTTCGGCGTCAAAACGGCAGTTGCGGGAGGAGTTGGGCAGGGCCGTGCGGGCGCGCAGGGTCACCTTGTCGCCTTCGCCCTCTGCGATCGGGGTGCCGATCTCCCAGTCTGAATACCCGCGGTATTTGAACATGGCGTTCAGGTGGGCCAGATACCAGTCATAAACCTCGATGGCGGCTTCGGTAGACAGTACCAGGTCCATGCTGCCGACGGGCGGCGTGGGCTGGGCGATCAGCTTGTCCTGCCCGTAGCGCATCGCCTTGCGCAGCCGAGCCTGGAGCCCCGGGGCGTCGCAGGCGCCGGAATGGAACATCCGGTACAGCTCGATCTCGTGGGCCTGATCCCGGGCGTTGACGATGATCTCCGCCATGGAGACGGGATAGGTGTCCGTTACGTCCAGGCCTTCGCTGTTCATAATGCGCTTGGTGACCCTGGTCACGAAGATCTCGGAGGAGTTCAGGTAAGCGGTTTCGTCCTGGGGGAGATGGATGACCGCGTTCAGAAAGTCGGCGGATACCTTCTCCACCTCGGGGCAGGGCTCCGCTTTGGCAGGGGCCTGCTTTGACGGCCGGTTCAGCGTCCAGCCGGGATTCATGGCGTAGCGGGACGCGTCCAGCAGCGACCGGACGGCTTCCGCCATTTCGGCTTCGTCCGCAGTGGGAGCGATTTCGCCCTCCGCGTTGCCCAGCTGGCCGTCGGACCCCTGGGAATACACGCGCAACTGCACGTGGTTGACCTCGCGCACGCGGTGCTGGTCCAGCTTATCGCCGATCAGGTAAAACTCCCAGCCGGTTTCCGCCTTGTCCGTCAGTTCCCACGCGGCGGCGCCGCTTTTTTTCAGTGCCTTGGTCAGTATATCGATTCTTTCCTGCTTCATGCTGCTACCTCATCCCAGGTTGGCGCGGGCTTTCAGGTAGGGGCCACCGTCCGCAACCTTGACCCATTCCTTGTGGCCCTTTCCGCATCCGCCGGTGCCGAAAACCTCCCGGTCGGGCGAGACCATGCTCACGCTGTTCAGCAGGTCAGGCACGTAACCGGTCATGACGACCGGCGCGATGACCTTGCCGGTCAGACGTCCGTCCCTGATCTCATAGCCCCGGGATACGATGCACTGGATGCCCCAGTGCTTGGGGTCTTCCATGCCGGAGTCGATGCCGCGGAGCAGATAGCCGTGGCTGATGGACCCGATCATGTCCTCCAGCCGGTCGCTGCCGGAATCGAACACCGTATTGGTCATGCGGGTATATACCTTGTGCTCGTAGTTCTCGCGCTTGCCGTTGCCGGTGGGCTGCACGCCGAGCCTGAGGGCGCTCAGGGCGTCGCAGATGCCGGTTTTCAGGATGCCGTGGTCGATCTCCGTCACGTCGCCGGCCGGCGTGCCCTCGTCGTCAAAGGCGTAGGAGGTCACATCCACGGCACAGTTGGCGCCTTCGTGCATGGTCACCATGGGCGATCCGACGCGCTGATCCAGATATTCCGCGCCCAGGGCCCTGCGCTTCACGAACATGTCCATTTCCACGCCGTGCCCGAAGGCTTCGTGGGCGATCAGCCCCGTCACGTCCGGAGCGGTGATGATGTCGTATGTGCCGGGGACCACCCGCTCAGCCTTCATCAGATCGGCGGAAATGGCCAACACCTCGTTCAGCTTGTTTTCAAAGGCTTCTCCAAAGAGCTCCGGCCCCACTCGGCCCGAAACGCCGTCATAGGCCATGCGCACCTGGCTGCCGTCCGAGGCGACTGCCATGACGCTGCCCTCCGAATAGACGTAGGTCTGCCGCAGGTCGCGGTTTTTCGTCTGGAACAGTTTGGAAATGTGGGTGGACTGGGCGCTCAGGCTCAGGTCGACAAGCTGGCTGCCCTTTTCCATGCCCTCCCTGGCGAGCCTGTCCAGGCGTTCGACCAGCACGGACAGGTCTTCCGTTTCCGGCAGTCGGCCGGTCTCAAAGGCGGCATCCAGCTGTTCGGGCCCGTCCGGCAGGCAGCCGGTCTCAAAGGGCGCGACGCCCGCGGCCTTCAGCACCGTGCGCTGG
>JBGUIY010000054.1:0-29856 GCA_045113475.1 Christensenellales bacterium
TGCGATGGGCGAACCGACCCAGTGGACTTTCACAATCGACGATAATAACAAGGACCATTCGCTGATCGGAGATGCTTCGATCGTCAACAAGAAAACTGCCGCCATCGTCACGCTCACGAAGTACGTTGGCAGCACCGGCACGGCTTACTCTCTTGCAAACACCAGCTATACCGGTAGCTTCGTGCTTCAGCGCACCGTCGACAATGGGGAAACCTGGGAGACCGTTGCCACGCAGATCAACGGCCAGAGCGTGGCGACTACTGTGAACGCAAGCGGCCAGATCAGCGCCAATGTTCCCGCGTTTGCCAGCAACGGCGCCGTTTACACCTACCGTTTTGTGGAGACGATGCCGGACGGATACTACGACCCGACAAACGGCAACACCGGGACCACCAGCTCCGCCGAGGTCACGCTGGTTGAAAACGGCAAGGCCAAGAGCGATCCGACCCCCGTCACAATGTACAACCGGCAGCTGATGCAGGTCAACGTCTACAAGAACTACTATACCTGGAATACCAACGCTAACGCAAGCCAGGTCTCGGAAGATGCCACCAAAACGGCGAATATTTCACTGTACCGCTATCTCGGCACCGATACAAGCACGCTTGAACAGGTCGACGTGACTAAGCCGGCTGCCAACACCGCGGCATCCTGGTCGAACCTGCCCCTGTTCGCGAGGGATGCTCAGGGCAACGAAACCAAATACCAGTATCTGGTCACCGAGGAGGATATCGAAGGATATGTCCTCTATCAGGTAACGACCGGCGCTAACAACGGCACCAAGCTGGAGAAGGTTGAAATCGAAGACAAGGCGTACTATAAAATCGCGATTAGCAATAACAGCACATCCACCTCCTATACCGCGCGCTTCTACAATTTCAAAAACATCATCCCGATCCACGTGGTCAAGCGCAATTCCTACACGAACAATCCCAGTATTACCGGCTGCGAGATCACTGTATACGAAGAAGACAAGACGACCGAAGTGAAAGATCCCCTTAGTACTGCCAATGCCGATGCCTATCTGAGAGACTTGACATTGCCGTCAGGTACTACCGGCGCTGTCTTCTATCTGGAACCCGGCAGGGTCTACTATTACAAAGAGACCAAGACCGCGGACCACTATGCGTTCGATGCGGAGGCAAGCGGCGCCGATGAGGATGGCTTTATCAAGCTGGATCTGTCCGAGGTCACCCAGGCGACGATTGCCAACAACGGCCGTAACTTCACTAATACCTTCATTGCCGGCTCTGATGTGAAGAACAAGCCGGACCCGATGATCCGCATCAACAAGTACGAGGGTTCCCAGACCGGTATCGACGAGAGCAAGCCGGTCGACGGCGCTGAGTTCACCCTCTACAAGATGGAGGACGGCGCCTACCAGCCGGTGCTTGACGACAGCAATAACCCCGTAAAAATCGACACCAACAAAAACAGCAACGTGCGCGTGGAACCCGGCACCTATTACGTGGCTGAGACTACCGTGCCCGATGGTTACCTGAACCCCAACTCGGCGGAGATGGCAGCGGTCTACGGCAGCGATTATATCTACGACACAGCCACCGGCCGGACCTACATCGCGATCACGGTCGAGGATCAGCCCAAACAGGGCACTGCGGACAACATCCAGGTCTTCGAATTCAAGAATATCCCCAACAAAGCCGAACTCCGGGTCAAAAAGTACCTGGACAACGCGCTCACCAACGGCTTCACGATCATAGTGACCGGCAGTGACGGCAGCACTGCCACCCAGCTGAGCGGCAACGCGGATGAGGTGGGCGTTGCGGTCTTCGCGGGCCTGCCTGTATACGCGGCGGACGGCAGCCTGATCACTTACACGATCTCCGAAGAGCTCGACGGGACGCTCTACAACAGGGTCTCTGATGATCAGACTGCACAGCTCACGCTGGGCGGCGTCGTCACCATGGACGAAGACGGCAAGGAGCTTGCGGTCTACAACGAGACCAAGGTGACCATCAGCACCAACAAGGTCTACTTCCATACCTGGGATCACAACTACACCCAGAAGACCTATCCGATGGGCGGCGCCACGATCGGCCTGTTCGTTAAGAACGGCGACGGCGACTGGGAACGGATCGATGTTGCGGTTTCCGACGATTCCGGCCGCGTCAGCTTCCATGACCTCGCCCGCGGGATCGAATACAAGCTCGTTGAGCTGGCCAGCAGCGATCCCACCATGTTCCCCTACGACAACGGCTTCAAGCAGTATCCCGCGGGCGGCGCGGATACCACGCTCATCACTGACAGCGAACTGAGCAATTACAGCGTACAGACTGTGGCAGCCGAGGAGACCGCGCCAAACGGCCTCCAGTCCGCCGCGAGCGTCGAAGCCGATACTTTCTTCAACGCCGACCACTGGGTGCAGTTCGATATCACCAAGTTGCTCGATCCTGTGCCCGGCCGTGTTCTGACTGCTGAAGAGGGCATTCCCGAAGGCGCGACCCCGGTCGACAACGCGATCTTCGAGCTCCACCGCATCAAGGTACCCGCCGGTGTGACCGATGTCACTTACCCCGGCAGTGGTTGGGAATTGATTGACGTATACTCCACCGGAAGCAAATACGTGGACGCGAACGGCAATATCATTGTGCAGCACGGCGAATTCATGACTGATATCGATCAGGGCGTGGACGCAACCTACGTGTATCTGCTCATTGAAACCAATCCCGGTCCGACCTCCGGCGCCAACATCAATCCTTACTACCATTATACTTACTATCAGGCGGGCAGCGCATACAACGTCACGGTCAATGCTCCAGACGGTGAGAACGCAAGAAGCGGCCATTATACTATTGACACTGTCAATAAAGACAAGATCCTGAACTGGACCGAAGAAGGCCCCGGCGAATCAAAGATCTATCTTGGCACTCTGCGCATCGCCAAGTGGATGGACAGCCTGAACAAAGAAACCGGTGAATTCAACAAGAATTATCAGCCTCTGCCCAACGTCAAATTCAAGGTTTCTATGGGCGGCCGTGACTTTATCAGCCTCACCACCGGCCTTGATATTGGAGAATCCGGCGTCTCCACTGCGCAGAGCGCGACCTACCAGCTCGAGATCGATGGTGATGAATACTACCTGCTGGATTACGAAAATGAAGGCGGTGTAGTAAACAGAATGAATGTCACCAGCCTTGTGCAGCCATTCTCCTTCGGGGGCTATACCGGCTACCGTATCCCCATGACCCTGAAGGAGGTAAGCGCGCCTGAAGGCTACAGCTACATCACCGCGCCGTACGATTTCTATTTCTGCTTTGTGGATACAAAGCCTGACGAGGCCAGCGGCAATGTATGGGTCTTTAACGACGCCTATTATGTGCTGAGCTCCGGCACAGGCACCACCGAAACACTCGCTGCCAACCAGAGCGGCACGGCCTGGTACATCAGGTCTGCCGATGACACCGGCCTCGTCGCCGGCGACGGGCAGAGCCCGCTGCGTATCGTAGACTATCCGCTGAGCAACACCATGGTTTGGGTATATAAGTACGGCTATACGCCGAACGCCGAAACCAAGGGGCTGATCAGCAAGAAACTCGACGCCAAGAGTACCCAGTCGATCAGCCGGGAGCCTATCAACGGTGCGCAGCTCCAGCTCGAAAAGAAGGACACCGACGGCACCTTCAAACCCTGGAATTACCGTACAAATGCCTTCGGCACCTCGGCTCAGGCAAGCTTCAGCGTCGGAAGCAATGGCGGCTTCATGTTCCCGGACGGCCTTGCCAAAGGCGATTACCGCATTAAGGAAACCTCGCTGCCGGACAATTTCCGCAACACTTACGAAATGGCCTATGACGGCGCGAACGATCATTACCGTTACTTCACTGTGACCAACGCCATGCAGACGGTCACCATGTACAATCCGAAGAAGCCCACTCTGAAGTTTACCAAGAAGGATATGGCAGGCAATCCGGTCAGCGGCCTTCAGTTCTCGATCAAATCTGGCGGTAAAACTATAAACCTAACCACTGACGGCCAGGGCCAGGCTGTACTGGAGGGCTTTGAGTCGGGCACATATGGCTCCTTCACTGAAAACAAGACGGGCCTGTCCAAGGCATTCTTAAAGGATTATCTTGAGCAGTATTACGGCCTTGGCGATTTGACGACCTCTGCGGGCATGCGGCTCGGTTACAGCTACTCAGTGGATGCCTCTGAATCGGGCACCAGGGTCGAGGACGGCACAGAGTATGCTGTTACCGATAAGGACGTAGTCATCTCCGGCATAACCCCTGCCACCGATGACGACGGGGATTTCAACGCCATCAATGTCACCATCAAGAACCCGGCACTCGGGAACATCACGCTCCAGAAGACCACCGAAAACGGGGGGACTCCCCTCCAGGGCGCGTCCTTCGCGGCGTACAAATGGCCGTTCCCGACCACCTATATCCAGAACGATTCCAACACCGCCGAAGTCACCCCGCTTCTGAACGGGACCACCGTGAACGCGGGATGGACGCGTGTCGGCAGCAGCAACTTCACCACCAACGCACAGGGCAAGATCGACGTGAACGCGCTCAAGAACCTTGAGCCCGGCGTTTACGCCCTCTACGAAACTTCTGCGCCGAACGGCTACGAAGTGCTGAAGGATGAAGACGGCAATACCATCGTCTACTACGTCGTGCTGACCGGCGGCCTGCCTGTCACAGTGAACGGCTTGCCCGAGAACGTGAACGTAGACGGCATGGATGAGCCGGTCAAGACCCTCTACACCGAGGGTGAAGACATCAGCGCTGCGATCGAGATCGCCGCGAAGAACCGCGAAAAGGTGAAGATCAAGGCCGCGAAACAGGTCGAGGAGGGCGAGCTCACCGATGAGATCGAGTGGGATATCACCCTGAACATCTACGACGCCGCTGATGCGGCCGCCTCGATTGCCAATGCGCACATCACCAACAAGACCAATCAGAACACCGCAGTCTATTTCAAGGCCGGCAGCAGCGACGCCTATTTCAGCCAGAATACCACATATTATCTGGACGAGCTCATCACCGCGCCCACGCTGTATCGGATGGCGATCGAATCGGTGACGCTCATCAAGACCATTCCCTGTGTTGACGGAGGCGTTCCGACCACTGAGGAAACTGTCATCACCGCGGATGAAAACGGCCGTTATGCCTTTACCGTGAACGACCTGAGCGACCTTACCATCTCCGTCGTCAACGAATACCTGCGCGGTACTGCCAGGTTCGCCAAATACGCCGCCGAGGATGTCACGAAGTCCAACTACCTCTCCGGCGGCGCGTTCGAGGTCCGCGTCTTCGACAGCGAGGCCAATGACTGGGTACCTGTCCCGGGTGCCACCGTCACCGAGGAGAAAGCGAACGGCAAGGGTACCGGCATCTACTTTGCCGATATCCCGCTCATCAGCAAGGACGAGACCACATACCGCATCTACGAGACCAAGGCGCCCGATCACTACTATGTGGACGGCGAAGAGGTCCCGGGCGCTTACGTGCTGGATACCACGATCTACAAGGAGTTCAAGCTGTCCGGCGAGAACAACGTAGAAGAGCTCCAGCCCTTTGACGAGTCCAACGATCTCGTCAACACCAAGGGCTACAACATCACGATCAAGAAGTGGAACAACATCTACGGCGCTTACAATCAGGGTGTCTACAGCGGACACGCGGGTCAGGTAACCTTCTCGGTCTACCACCTGGAGAACAATGCGTGGAAGAAAGTCAAAGAGTGCGACATCGACGCGAACGGCGTAGCCACCTACCTCACCGAACCCAGAGACATGTACGCCATCGAGGAGACTTACTTCAACGGCAACGACTTCCTCGGCTTCGACAGCATGCGCATCGACAACAAGCTCCTGGAGCCTCAGCTCATCAACGTCGAAGGGCAAGACCGTTACGCCTATGTCTTCGACATGGCGGAGATCAAGCAGGATATCGCGGTCGACGCCTTCAACAAGCCCTATATGAAGCCTGAGATCCGGAAGCGCGACAATGGCGGCTATCCGGCGGACGTAACACCCAGAATGGCGTTCAGCATCTACGACCTGAGCACCATCACCACCGAATACAAGGTGACCGATGCGTTCGTCGACGGCATCGTCAGCAGCATGACGCCTGTCTTTAGCAACAGGACAACCAAGAACGGCAGCGACGAGGATGGCAAGTACTCATGGGCACGCTGGGAATCCGATGTTGCCGAAGAGCGCTGGGATTACACCCGCACCTACCTGCTCGTCGAAACCCAGGTATACCCGGCTGACTCGGCTGACGGATACGACACCCTCAGGAAGGACGATACAAGGGTCCATTGGTATCATGTGATCGAACCTGTTGAAGATCCGAACCCGGCCGCAACCTATGCCTACACGCTCTACAACGTTTACGGCGAGGCGGCCGCGTCCATCAGCAAGAAGGTCGAAATCGTCGACGAAAACGGCGAAAAGACCGAATTCAAAGAAGGCGATGATCCGATCGACTCTCTGCTGCTGAGCGGCGTCGAACTGTTCTACACGATAGAGCCCGGCATTGAGAGCCATAACCAGGCTCTGTCCAGCTATGTGGTAGCGGATACCGGCCTGAATTTCACGCCTGTTGCAGCTACGCAGCCCAGCTACAAGATCAATTCGATCACCGTGGGCAAGGCATCTCATAACATCGGGCACCTCGAATATGAGATCGATCCCAATGCCAGGATACAGGCACAGATCACCTTCCACATCAACGGGCAGCCAGACAGCCTTTCCGAGGCCAAACCTGTTTCCGACGGCCCGCAGACATTCACCGTGCCGGAGGACGCGAGAAGCTTCAGCGTCAGCTACTTCAGCGAAGAAGTATTGAGCGGCACCAACGAATTGTATGCCCTGGGCGAAGACTTCAATCTTGACCCCATCACTGTGAGCATCAGCGTCGACAAGCTTCCGAAGGGCAGCTTTGAGCAGCCTGTCGTCGAACCTGAACTCATCAATAATACTGCGGCCGTCACACTCTCTTACCCCAAGTGGAAGGCTGACGGCAGCGGCACCGAAAGAGTGACTGATGACGCCGATGCCAGCGTTGAGATCCCGATCGGTTCTATCGAACTGCCAGTCGTGGAGATCGAAAAGACAGCGAGCACGGATGTGCCCAGAATTGGCGTGCCTTTCACCTATTACATCACCATCAAGAACATCTCCGATGTACCCTTCAACGATCCTATTGTCATTGATATGCTGCCCACGGGCATCGTCTATAATGACAAGTATGAGATTCAGGCTCAGGATACCGCCGCTGCCTTCTCGTCGGTCAGCGTAAGGCAGATTATTGGCAACACCACCACGCCGATCTATGACGGCAGCGAAGAATTGGACGGCAGTCCCGAGACCGCAGTGGTCGTTGAGATGAAAGGCACATTGAATCCCCACTCCAATGTGACGATCTCTCTGCAGACCGTTCCGGAGGAAAGCTCCGCGCACTATGTGACGGAAGACGAGCACGGAAATCTCGTCATGACCAACTACTCGCTCCTGACCTCCAGTGAGACCTCCTTCCATACTGTGGACAATCCGCATGGCTACAGCTTCAAGAAAGACCAGAACAGCTTCCCGGAACCCATACAGAAAGTTCTGGATGATGCCGGTCAGGAAGCGGTCACCCGTGAAAGCGGCCTGCATCCCTGGCTGTTGGATTACGAGACTGAACAGTTCGTTTACATTGAAGCGAGCGCAACCCTCACCCTGAACACGAAAGATGCAGGCAACTTGGTGAAGGCCGTTTGGGCCGACCAGGATACCGGCTATCACCCGGAGGAGGGCTTCCTGGGTACTGCTACACGTTACCTCAACGCCGAGCAGACTAAGACAGGTTGGGTAAAATGGCAGCTTACCGCGACCAACGGCACCGATTTACCGCATTCCAATTATATTTTCGGTGATATCATCCCCAAGACCACAGACGGCAGAAACACCAAGTGGGATACTAACTTTGACCGCATCATCAATGTGACGAAGAACAAGACGCATCTGCCTGAGAGCTGCTACCGTGTGTATTACTACACGGGTACGGGCATTACCGAAACAAAGCTCAGGAACGACATAATCGCCAAGAAGACGGGTGAACTGACGGACTGGACCACCCAGCCGCCTGCAGATAAGGCTTCCATTACTGCCATTATCGTGGAGTTCTACGATGAGACTCAACCTGTGCTGCAGCCCGGCGATTCGCTGATCCTCAGCTATGAAACGTCGGTCAAGGATTACGAAGATGAAGATTTCATCGCCATCTCCTACGAGAACGCGAACAACTCCTTCTTCTCCACCTACGACAGCTTCCCGTTAACCGTCAAGTCAAACGAAGTATCTGCGACCATCCTGGGCGGCGATGTCAGCATCGCAGGCGACCTGTGGATCGATGAGGACTGGGATGCCACGCAGGAGGACACCAACCACAGGGATTACAGCGGCTATGCGATCATCCAGCAGCTGGTCGATGCATTCAGCATCAGCATGACTGACAACCGTTACAACAGCAACGTAATCAATCGGGAAGTAACCGACGAAAACCCGATGCAGAACAATAACGAGTCGGTCTACCACTTCCAGTTCAATGAGCTGTCCCCCGCTCTGAACAATGCGACTCCGCTGTACTTCGATACGAGCGATCCCGCGACTGCGCATCTGAACGTGCGCGCGCTCAAGGGAAGCAAGCCTGCGAATTACACCATGAACGCCTCGTTCAGCTCCGCGCTGTGGAATACCGGTATCTTTACTCTGACCGAGTATGGCAGCAACCACTACGTTTCCGACGACCCGAATACCATTACCGCTGCCGACCCGAACGCACATGACAGCAACTTCATGCCGGCTTCTGCTGCGAACAGCTCCTTCACCCGTCCGTTCTTCATCCTCTTTACGGAAAAGATCGACAAGAGCAAGGACATCGGCGTCAAGATGCAGCGCGGCCTCGAGATCACCAAGGTTGCGGCAGACGACCCCAGTATTAGAATCGAAGGCGCAAGCTTCTCTGTATACGGACCGTTCAAAGAGGGCGAGGGCACTGCCGCCAGCGGCAGCCCGCTCCGTTTCTCCATGGTAGAAGGTGTGTATGTGCTCGACGCCAGCGGCAGCGAAACCGTGCTGACCACCAACGCGAACGGCGCACTGAAGATCGACGGTCTGAACTGGTGGAAGGAATATGTCATCAAGGAGATCGAAGCCGCAAACGGCTATGACCTTGCAGACGGCGTAACCTACACGCCTGACAGCACCGGTACTGTCGGCACTGAGATCGATAAGATCGACGAAACCACGTTCGTGCTGAAGCTTCCCAAGACGACCAAGACCGAAAAGTACGACAAGGTAACCGCTGCCAACAAGCGCAAGGCGGAAGTTGTTCTGAACCTCGAGAAGCTTCTGAATACTTACGCACCGTCCGATTTCACCTTCAAGTTCGACCTTGATCTGAAAGACGAGGGCCTGAACGAAACCCTGAAGACGCTGAACAGCGAAGTGCTGGCTGCAGATCCGATACAGACACTCGAACTGATTGTACATGGCGGAATGAACGCGAACGGTCAGGCCAGAGTCTATGGGTCTTACGATCCTGTCGTGCTGTACGGCGCAGGCACGTACACCTTCACCATCACGGAGCTGTCCAATACCAATCCGGATTACGATACTGATAATCTCATCACCTACGACACCGAGAAAAAGGCCGTCACGGTAACGGTGGAATGGTCTGACGAGGAACAGAAGTTGGTGGTAAGCAAGATCAAATACACCACTTCTGATGAGCTGGACGCGCAGACCTACGAGCTGATCGAGAACACCTTCACCTCCGTCACCGACACTGCAGTCAAAAAGGTCTGGGACGACAATGATAACCAGGACGGCAAGCGGCCTGAATCCATCACCGCACAGCTGATGAAGAACAATGTGGTCGTCGGCTCTACTGCTGAGGTGAAAATCTACACTGAAAAGAAGGAGAGCATTGACGCCGTCACCATCAAGCTGCCTGACGATGACACTGAGTATCCCGTGACCTACACATGGAATGAGGATGAGGAAAGGTACATTGTCACCGTACACGATCTGCCCAAGTATGACAAGGACGGCCTGATCGTCTGGAGTTGGATCGAAACCATAGAAACCGAAGGCTACAGCATGTCCGGACTCGTAACCGACTATGAGAACGCCGATTACGAGGGCGGCATCACCACCATCACCAACCGTTACACGCCCGGCAGATATTGCCTGACTGTGCTGAAGGTCTGGGATGACTACGGCGACGCCTTCGGCCTGAGGCCCGATGCGATCACTGTGCAGCTGTACAAAATGGTGGGCGGCAAGCTGTCCGGCCCGCTGAGCGTATCCACCAGCGTGACCCTGAAAGATGGCGATTACGTCGCTTCCGAGCCGGTCACCGACATCGTGCTCAGCGAGGACAACAACTGGACTGCAGTAATCCTCGGCGTGGATAAGTATGAAGACGGCCAGTTGGTGAAATACTATTGGAAGGAAATCACCGATGTAAGCAAGAACGGGTACGAGCTGGACACCACTGACGCGGAATTGATTGACGGCGCATACTACATTCCCGCAAACGAGGCTTCCACCCGTGTCGGTTCCATCAAAAACAGCTACGAGCCGGAGCCGATAGAACTCACGGTGGTGAAGATCTGGAATGACGAAAATGACCATGACGGTCTCCGTCCCGATCACATCGACGTGAAGCTGCTTGCAAACGACGAGTTTGTCAAGACGCTGCGGCTCGACGAGCAGGGTGAGTGGAAGTGCACGGTAAATGACCTGCCAAAGTATAAGGACGGTAAGGAGATCACCTACAGCATCGAAGAGTACGCGATCGAAGGCTACGATATCGAAGTAGGCGAGCTCATCGAGGACGAAGAAAATGAGAATGTGTATTCAGTCAAGGTAACGAACACACATAAACCCGTCATGACGGAAGCCGAAGTCACGAAGATCTGGGTCGACGAAGACAACAAGGCCGGTCAGCGTCCCGAGACGATCACCGTCAAGCTGATCAAGAACAACAAAACGGATGCTCCGGTCAAGACGGTAACGCTGCCTTACAACGGCACAGACGAAGACATTAAGGTGATCAACACCGGTGATAATAACAAGTGGGCTGTTAAAGTCGTGAACCTGCCGGCATACGAGGACGGCGACCTGATCAGCTACAACTGGATCGAGGAGACGGAAGGTCTCGCGGCGCTCAACTACAGCATGAGCGGGCTCAAGATTACCGAAAAGGACGGCGTCACCAAGGCTGAGATCACCAATACCTACGACACACAGAAGTACTGCCTGACCGTGATGAAGGTCTGGGATGACGCGAACGATCAGGATCGCATCCGCCCGGGCGAGATCACCGTAAGGCTGTACAAGCTCGACAAAGCGGGCAAGCCCGAGGAAGTGGCCTTCGCCACTGAAGTGGGCGGCCAAGCAAAGAAGGGCGCTGTGCTGAACGAAGCCAACAATTGGACCGTGATCGCCCTGGGCGTTGAGAAGTATCAGGCCAATGCTGAAGGCGATGCGGCCGAAGAGATCACGTATTACTGGACCGAGGAAGGCACCGAGGGCTACGATCTGATCACGACTTATGTGACGATCCAGGGCGGGTCATACGTTGAAGCCAACGAAACCACGACCCGCCTCGCCACCCTTACAAACAGGTATGAGCCCGAAAAGACCGAGGTCACGGTGACCAAGGTCTGGGATGACGCGGACGACCAGGACGGTCTGCGCGCCGAATCCGTCACCGTTGAGCTGCTGGCGGACGGCAAGCCGGTCGACGAGGCCGTGCTGAGTGAGACGAACGATTGGAAGCACACCTTCACGGATCTGGCCAAGAACGCTGACGGCGAAAAAATCACCTATACTGTGCGCGAGATCAACGTACCCGAAGGCTATACGGTAACGATCAAGCAGGCCGAGGATGAGCAGGGCGAAACCGTTGAAAACAGCTTCGTGGTGACCAACAGCCATGTGCCTGAGCTGATCGAGGTCAGTGTGACTAAGCTTTGGGACGATGCCGAGGATCAGGACGCCATTCGTCCGGATACCCTTTCCCTGACGCTGCTTGCTGATGGGACAAAGCTCAGCGAGCACGTGCTGAGCGCGGACGACTGGACGATCACGGTCAATAAACTGCCCAGGTTCAAGCAGGGCACTGAGATCGCTTACACCTGGGATGAGGAAGACGTACCGGAAGGCTACGAACTTACCGGCAATGTGACCGAAGGCTATATCACCACCGTAACCAACAGGCATGAACCGGAGACCACGGAGGTCGGTGTTAAGAAGGTTTGGGACGACAACAACGACTCCCATGCCAAGCGGCCTGAGAGCATCGTCATGGTGCTCTATGCCGACGGCGAGTCGATCACAACAGTAACGCTGAACGAGCAGAACAGTTGGACGCAGACCGTATCCGGACTGCTGGTCAATAAACCCGGCGAACAGGGCAAGCAGATTGTCTACACCTGGGACGAGGCCAACGTGCCTGAGGGTTACCAGAAGACCAGCATCGCAATGGATGATGAAACGGCTGTAACCACCATTACGAACACGTATCTGACCGGTGTGCTGGAGATCACAAAGAGCTTCGAGGGCTATCCTGAGGATGCGCTGCTTGAGGATCTCAGCTTCACCATCACCGGACCCAGCTGGGAAGAGCCGCAGACGGTGACTTACGCCAAATTCACCGGCGGCAATTACACCATCGATGATTTGGTGCCCGGCAAGTACACCGTGGTTGAAACCAACGCGTTCGAACTCATCACGGATTACACGCTGGATATTGTGGCGAGCACGATCAACGGCGCTGCCGCGGTAACCGCGCAGAACACAGCTGAGGCGCCTGCCAAGATCGAGCTTAAGAACGTTTACATCGAAGACTTCGGAACCCTGATCATCAAGAAGGCGTTCTGCGGTGCGCCCAAGACGGATACACCGTGGAGCGACGAGGCCAAGAAGCTGACCTTCACCGTAGTGCGCGTGGATGAGTCGGGCAACGTGATGACCGGCACGGACGGTGAACCGCTGTGCAGGAAAGTCTTCACCTTCGAAGACCTGGTGGACAGCATCGACGATGAGTCCGGCAACCTGGTCAGGATGAAGACCATCGAGAATCTCAAACCGGGCCTGTACAAGGTGACCGAGTCCAACGCCGACTTCATCATCACCGACTACACGCTGAACACCGATACCTCCATCATGGAAGACACTGTGAAAGTCGTCAAGGATGGCGAAGCCACGGCGGTACTCAAAAACAACTACAAGAAAGATCAGGGCATACTCGTCATCATCAAGACAGTGAGTGAGAACGTGGAAGGCAATCCGCAGCTGGATAACCTGGCCTTCAGGATCACCGGCGTGACCGATCCTGCCTTCGAGCTCACCGTGACGTATGCCGACTTCACCGAAGGCCAGAACGGTGCAAAGTACTACGAAGCGACGGTACCGGTAGGCGAATACAAAGTTGAAGAGCTGAACGCCAACACCGTGCTCGATGACTACACACTGGCAGCTGAAGAGAGCACGACCTCCCTTACCGGACTTATCATACTGAAGAACGATTCCACCGACGCGGCGCTCGAAGACATCTACAAGGAGAACGAAGGCCAGATGGTGATCATCAAGTCCTTCATAGGTGTCGAAGAAGAGAGGGATGGCATCAAGGATGCGGAGAAGAACCTGCACTTCACGATCGCCGGCCCGAGCTTCCTTGAGCCCATCACCATCAGCTATGCTGACTTCGAGAACGGCCGCTATGCATTGCCGAACGATACCTACAAGAGTCTCTTCGTGGGAAGCTACACTGTGACCGAGGTGCTCACGGACGCGGAAGGCCTGCTGACAGAGTTCAACTACACTTACGACGTGTCCGGCAGCACCACCAGCGGCAGCGCAGTCGTGACCGACGACGGTTCGGCCGCGGTGATCCACCTGACCAACAAGTATGATCTGCATTTCGGCAGCCTGACGATCGAAAAGGTCTTCGCAGGCACACCGGAAGGCGCGGATCTGAACAGCCTGAACTTCCATATCGAAGGACCTGAAGGCTTCAGCCGCGATGTGAGCTACAGCTCCTTCACGAACGGCAAGTACACTATCACAGGCCTGCGGGACGGTACCTACACCGTTACCGAAACCAATGCAGGAACACTGATCGCCGGCTATCAGCTTACGCCTGAAAGCGTACTGAGCGCCACCGGCACGGTCGTAAAGGCCGGAAATGCTTCGGTGCTGCTGAAGAATGTCTATGAGCAGCTGCTGGGCACGCTGATCCTTGAGAAGATCATCAATTATCCGGATCTCGCAGATTTCAGCGACCTGACGTTCCAGATTGACGGACCCAACGGTTATTCAAATACGATTACCTACGACGCTTTCACAAATGGCGTATATGTGCTTGAAAACCTGGAAATCGGTGACTACACCGTCTACGAAACCAACGCGCCTTTCATTGCGGTGAACCTGAGACTGAGTGAAAACTCCGTAACCGCGCTGAGAGCGACTGTGACGAATGGCGACACCATTACGGCGACTCTGGACAACAGGTACATAATCATCAACACCAGCGCGTCGGTCATGAAGATCTGGGACGATATGGACAATCTCGAAGGCATCAGACCTGCCAGCCTCACTGCCACCCTGCTGGCGAACGACAGACCTGTACAGACGGTTGAACTGAATGAAGGCAACAACTGGATGGCCGAGGTGACCGGACTGCCCGCCTACGTAGGCGAGAGGCCGATCGTCTACACCTGGACCGAGGAAACTGTGCCGGGTTACACGCTGACCAGACAGACCAGCATGGGCAATGCCACAGTATTCGTAAACAGCCATACGCCGGCATTGACTTCCACATCTGTGGTGAAAGTCTGGGACGACAATAATGATGCTAACCATATGAGGCCCGTGAGTATACGCGTGAGATTGTCCAACGGCAGAAATTACACACTGAGCGCTGCCAACAACTGGTCGGTAACCGTGGACAATCTGCCCAAATTCAACGCAAATGGCACGGAGATCACCTACACATGGAGCGAGCAGACCATCATCGGCTACTCGCAGACGTCAAAACGCACAGTGGGCAGCACAACGATCTTCGTTAACACCTATCGCCCACCGTACATCCCCGGCCGTCCGCCGCGCAACCCGGAAATCATAATCGAAGATCCCCCGACGCCTCTGGCCATTGATGTTGAGATCAACCACACTGGCGACTGCTTCGATTAAGCGCCCGCCCTTTATCCCCAAGCTCCGGCGCGGGGATAAAGGGCAGACAGAATAATATGGAAAGGAAAATCAGCGATGAAGAACAGTCTTAAGAAGTATCTTGCGATTCTGATGGCGCTTGTGCTGATCCTGGGTGCTGTGGGAGTTGTTGCAGAAGAGGCAGACGAGACGGAGCAGCAAATCGAGTATCCGGATGAGCTGCGCGTGGGCAATCCTACGCTCCTGAAGGGCGATTTCTTTACCGAGATGTTCGGCAACGACACGGCGGACATCGATGTGCGTGCGCTGATCCACGGCTACAATCTGGTCTCCTGGGATCAGAATCAGGGCGTCTATCTGATCGATGAGTCCGTAGTCGAGGATTACAGGGTCACGACGAACGACGTAGGCGACAAATACTACTATCTGGCGCTGTACGACGATCTGAGTTATTCTGACGGTACTCCCATCACCGCGTGGGACTATGCGTTTTCACTGCTGCTGATGATGTCGCCGGAGATCGAGCAGATCGGCGGCAAGATATACCGTGCAGAGCACATCCTGGGTTACGATGAGTACATCACCGGGCAGCGCCCTTACCTTGAAGGCGTGGGCGTAATAGATGACCACCAGCTGGTTATCATGCTTGACCACAGATTCCTGCCCTACTTCTTTGAAACGGGTCTGCTTCTGTGTGTGCCTTATCCAATCAGCGTGATCGCCCCCGGCTGCAAAGTCTACTCTGACGGCGCCCAGGATGAAGGATCCGGATATGGCTATGGCATCTACATTGGCAACGAAGACAAGAATGATCCCGAAAGAAAGTTTACAGCCGATCTGCTCAGGCGCACCATACTGGATCCTGATACAGGCTATAAATCCCATCCGTCAGTTTCCAGCGGCCCCTATGTGCTGACCGACTTCGATTACAAGACCGCGCATTTCCAGATCAATCCGTACTTCAAGGGTGCCTGGCTGTTCAACACTCTGCCTGACAATTTCTACTACGATATTGAAAACTATACCGGTACCGGCTCACGTGTCGGACTGATCAGCGGGCCCAATATCATACAGGTCGATCGCCTGGATGCGGACGGCAATGAAAACCCCATGTATCTTGTAAAGCCCACGATAGAGAAAATCTCCTATACGGTCGCGGATTACGAAACAATTCCTCAGGCCCTTGCCGATGGAACATTCCACCTTGTGAACAAGCTGGTCTATGGCGCCACGATCAATGAGATTCGCGGCATCAATCCGGAGCCAGATGAGCTCAAAGACGAAGATGAGGATGAAACCGCAGATAGCTTAGAAGAGAAAGCGGAAGGCGAAGAGGAAGAGAAAGTAGAAGAGAGCGAGGAAGAAGCGGAAACTGTGCGTTTCCGGAACTATCCGAGAATTGGGCTTGCGTTTTTGACCTTTACCTGTGATAAGGCCACTGTGCACGAAATGGCTGTACGCCAGGCTATTGCCTGGTGTATGGACAGACAGGCACTCACCGACGCATATACAGCAGGCAACGGCCAGGTTGTCAATGGCTATTACGGCATCGAACAGTGGGAGTACCTGCTGTGCAACGGCATGCTGGATTATCCCGTCAATTTCATAGGCGATCAGACCCATACTGAGGAAGAACTGGAAAAACTGCGCGTACATGCGAACATGTACGCCGAAACAGAAGAGGATCTTGAAAAGATGACCGCGGCATGGGAGATGCTGTCGCTGGACAACCTGGTCAACTACAATGTGTATGATCTTGAAAACGACCCAGAGAGAACGGAAAAGGTGGGCGTCAAAAAGGCGAATGCGCTGCTTGACAATGCAGGATGGACGCTGAACCTGAACGGTGGAAAATATGATCCGGGCGTTGACAAGGTCAGGTGCAAACTGATAGACGGCGAGCTGGCAGCACTGGATCTGAGCATGCTCTATCCTGAAGGCAACCATATCATTGACACGATACAGGAAAACTTCATCGACAATCTGAGTGAGTGCGGAATCCTTCTGACCCTTGTATCCGCGCCGATGGATAAACTTCTCAGCGCCTACTATCGCGAAACTGAGCGCACCACCGACATGATTTACCTTGCCACGAATTTCCATGTGGTCGTCGATCCATCAATCACCTATTCGACCGACAGGACGGCACACCATCAGATCTGGAACAACACCTACTCGGATGATGAGGATTTATATTGGCGCGCCGTGAACATGCGCAGGACAGATCCGCTGGACGTGTACGACTATGTAGCCAAGTGGATTTCCTTCCAGGAGCGGTACAACGAAGTGCTGCCTGCTATCCCGATCTACTCCAACATCTACTTTGATTTCTTCACGAATCAATTGCAGAACTACTATGTGACCGGACATGTGACCTGGAGTCAGGCGATTCTGGAAGCTTATTTCGGGCCGGACGAAAATATACCAGTTATCGATGAAGAAACTGTGCCTGGCGATGAAGAGGAAGAGATTGTAATAGAATAACGGCAACTATACTGACGGCATACACCAGCGATAACCAGTATACCGGTTATTCTGATCAGTCTCTTGTTGTTAGTATCTTTTACGTACTTCGTTGACTTTTCTGTCATTCTCGAATCTTCTTTCACCAATTCATCTATCGGGCAGGATAGCGGCATCGCCGTCCTGCCCGATTCTCTGTTTCGTCGGTACAGAGTTTACAAGCAGCATGCAGGATTGATCTGTATGA
The DNA here is from genome assembly GCA_045113475.1 of Christensenellales bacterium. Taxonomy (GTDB): domain Bacteria; phylum Bacillota; class Clostridia; order Christensenellales; family Aristaeellaceae; genus UBA4246. Next base: position 17,913 of record JBGUIY010000054.1, read on the forward strand.
CACAGAACATATAATGAATTGGAATTCCTGATTACCCGCTGATAGAATTCCTGATTACCCGCTGAATGGTCAAAATAGTTTCTTGCCTGATGATAAGAAATGCAGTATAATGATTCCAGGAGGTAACCGTTCAGCCGCCCGGAAAAATGTAATACAATTGCATCAAAAATCAAAAGGATAACCAAAACAAAGCACCAAATACCTCAACCATAAAGTGATAGAGGTGTTCGAAGCGGAGCAGGAACTACAGGAATTGCGCGCAATACCCGCTGCCATGGCTGAGCAGCTCCGAGTTCAGAACGGATCCATCGCCGCCAAGGATACCCAGACAGCAGCACTGACAGAACAGGCAGCAAAGCTGACCACTCAGATAGAGGAACTGACGCATAAGAAGAACAGCAATTATAGCTCCAAACCGCCATCTGAAGGAAGACTGGATATCAGAACAGGCAAGCGCCGGAGCAGCGGTTCAAGGAACAGGTTCAAGTGGATGTGCGCGGACAAGGCCGCAGTGAAAAGTCCGGGCTGAAGCTTACATGCGTCAGCGGAGCAGAAACCCATTTGAAAGAGAAAAGCAGGGGGTAAGAGAGTCATGCCAGAGAAACATGAAAGATTTCGTCCTTCCGTTGAAAAGAGAAGGATCCTGCTGGTAGAGGATGAGTTGATCAATCAGCAGCTCCTGCAGATGATTCTGCAGGGCACCTACGAGGTCTTACCTGCCGAAACTGGCGCGAAAGCGCTGGAGATCCTTCATTCGCACTTTGAGACGCTGAGTCTGATCCTTTTGGATTTGAATCTGCCGGATCTGCATGGACTGGATGTGCTGCGTGAGGTAAAAGCCGACGGCCGTTTTGCGCGTATTCCCGTCATTGTGATGACCGCGGACAGCAACGCAGAGGTGGAATGTCTTGCGCTGGGTGCGATCGACTTTATCCCCAAGCCATATCCCCGACCGGAGGTCGTTCTGGCTCGGGTCCGCCGCACTGTCGAATTGTCAGAGGACCGCGATATCCTGCGCTGGACAGAGAGGGATCAGCTGACAGGTCTTTATAACAAAGAATTCTTTTACCGTTATGCTGTTCAGCTTGACACACATCATCGGGAGAATCCAACAGATGCGATTCTGATGAACATCAATCATTTCCACACGATCAATGACCGCTATGGCAAGAGCTACGCTGACAACCTGCTTCGGAGCATCGGAGAAAGCATACTGGCAGTCGTGCAGGAAACAGGCGGCATTGCCTGCCGCAGTGTAGCGGATACTTTCCTGGTCTATTGCCCTCACCGCACGGACTACGATTCGCTGCTGGAACAGGTATTGGCTCATATAAACAATACGGAAGCCGTGCAGAGTGAAAACCGCGTCCGGATCCGGATGGGCGTTTATGCAAACGCGGACAAAACGCTTGATATCGAGCGCCGCTTCGATCGCGCGAAACTTGCAGCAGATATTGTAAAAGGCAGCTTTACGCGTACGATCGGCATTTATGATGATTCCCTGCATGAGACAGAGATTCTTGAAGAGCAGCTGATCGAGGACTTCCCGCGCGCAATCCGGGAAAAACAGTTTCAGGTCTATTATCAGCCTAAGTTTGATGTGCGTCAGGAAACGCCAGTATTAAGCAGCGCCGAGGCGCTTGTACGCTGGCGTCACCCGACACTTGGAATGATCAGCCCCGGCGTTTTCATCCCTCTGTTTGAAAACAACGGATTGATTTACCGCCTGGACAGCTATATCTGGGCAGAAGCTGCGGCACAGATCCGGGACTGGAGGAAGCGGCTGGGGATTCACCTTCCGGTATCCGTCAACGTGTCCCGTATCGATCTGTATGAACCAAAGCTGATCGAACTGCTGCGGAATATAACAGAGCAAAACGACTTGTGTACTCACGATTTGCTGCTGGAAATCACCGAATCCGCTTATACGGAGGATTCAGCCCAGATCATTGACAGAGTACGTCAGCTGCGCGATATAGGCTTTCGTATCGAGATGGACGACTTTGGTTCGGGGTACTCATCTCTCAATATGCTTTCCACGCTTCCTGTGGACGCACTGAAACTGGACATGCAGTTTATCCGCAACGCTTTCAAGGATCGAAAGGATACCCGCCTTCTGGAGGCCATGATACAACTGGCTGAAGCCTTTGAGGTACCCACAATCGCTGAAGGCGTTGAAACCGCCGAGCAGGTATTCACGCTCAAAGCAATGGGCTGTGATATTATCCAGGGCTATTATTTCTCACGGCCGCTTCCCACATCGGATTTTGAGCGCTTCCTTCAGGATAACCGGCCGGGTACTTCTGATGTATTTCCGAAAACAAAAAGTTCGCGGCGTGACCACTTTACTTATAAAGCCATGCACGATCCGCTGACCGGCCTGTACAACTACACTGCGTTTGATATCCTGTTTCATGATTCGGATCAGGAGCATATCGCCGTTCTGATTGCGCAGATCGACCGATATGAACAGATCCGTCAAACCTATGGACGGGACTGTGTGGACCGCGTCGTATGCCGCGTTGCCGAAGTGCTCCGGAAAAGCTTCCGCTCAGTAGATCACATTTGCCGTCTGCAGTCAGATGAATTTGCTGTGATTGTGACGCGGGTAACCAGTGAAGAAAAAGAGTTTGTATTGACGAAAATTGAACAGGTAAATCAAACGCTGCAGGCAGAAAAAGAAAACATGCCGGCTGTTTCCCTGAGCGTAGGTGTTGCTTTTTCGAACCGGGAACATCCGGAGGGGGACATTTTTCAGGACGCGGATACTGCGCTTAAACGCCTGAAGGACAAGAATCAATCCGGTTACGCTGTATTTTGAAACATTATCGCGATCTGTCACAGCATCGGATTATGATGTATAATTCCTCCGTTTTTTTGTATGAATGGCCGTTTCTTATTGATATTGCCGCCAGCGTATGGTATATTAAACAGGTAATGTACGCATCCAATGTGAAACGGATGCGGCGTGAAAAAACAGATGGCAAACAGAAAAATAAAAAGGGATGATTGGAATGCTGACGATGGAAAAGCTGGCGTCTTTCGGCGCCGATACGGCGACGGGACTGGCCAGATGCATGAATAACGAGGCGTTCTATCTGCGGCTCGTAAATATGGAACTGGGCGATGTCAATTTTACCAAACTTCAGGACGCTTTATCCTCCGGAAATACGCGTGAAGCCTTCGAGGCTGCCCACGCGCTCAAGGGCACGCTGGGCAATCTTGCCCTGACACCGATTTATCAGCCCGTGACCGAGCTTACGGAGATTTTACGCAATGCCGACGGACAAGCGGATCCGGGAAATCTGCCGCAGCGGATCATGGAGTCCTTCGCCGCCCTCAAGGCGCTGGCGGAATAGACAGCAGGAACGCGGCGGAGAGCTGCGCGGTGAGGTGTACATGACAGACAGGGTTCTTATTCAATTGCTTGGCGGTTTTTCCATCACCGTCAGCGGTCAATGCGACGATCTCCTTGCGGTCAGGAGCCGCAAGGGGGTCAGCCTGATGGAGCATTTGATCCTGCATCGGGGCAAGCCGGTATCCAGTCAACGGCTGATCCGGGAATTGTGGGCAGGCAAGCGGAACGTCAGCCCGGAAAGCGCCCTGAAGACCATGGTGAGCCGTTTGCGCTCCCTGCTGAACGAGGTCTCGCCTGGCATGGGCGGCTGCATCATATCGGAGCAGGGGGCTTACGCCTGGCAGAGCCTGCCCTTCGTGCAGGTGGACGTGTTGAGCTTTCTGGACGAATTGGACGCCCTGCGCGGGGAGCAAACCGACGATGTCCGCCGCTGTCACTACCGTCGGGCGCTCCAATTGTACACCGGGGACCTGTTCCAGACCGAGGACATGTTCAACGGCCCCATGCAGGTGAGCTGGCTCCACAAGGAATACCTGGAGACGGTGTACGCCTATGTGGAATTGCTCAAGAAAACGGAGGAATACAACGAGATCTGCGACGTATGCGAACAGGCGCTGCGCATCGACGACCTGGACGAGCATCTGCACATCGAGCGCATGCGGGCCATGGTAAACCTGAACCGTTCCCCCGACGCCATGAACGAATACCGCCGGGTAACCCGGCTGAACCGGCAATACCTGGATGTGGAGCCCAGCGAGGAAATGCAGGCATGCTACCGTCAGTTGTCCGAAGCGGGAAAAGCGCTGAAATTCAATCTGGACGCCATCCGCAACGAGCTGAACCAGCGGGACCGGGAGCGCACGGGGCCCTTCTTCTGCGATTACCCGGCCTTTAAGGAAATCTATAACATCCAAATGCGCAATCTTGAGCGCCTGGGGTCCACCATGTTCCTGGGCGTGTTGATGGTAGGCGACACAGACGACGAGATCAGCGCCGTGAGACGGGAAAGCGCCATGGCGGGATTGCAGGAGATCCTGCGGTGGCACCTGCGCAAGGGCGACATTGTCACCCGGTTTTCCCCCGCCATCTTCGCCATGCTGCTGCCCACCGTTAATTATGCCACCGGCAACATGGTAATGGAAAGAATTGAGTCTCTGTTTTATCAGGAATACCCCAGCAGGGCCATTCCCCTGCATTACCGGATCAGCCCCCTGGGCGGTCCAGTACAGGGCAAGGCGTGACGGCAGAAAAAGGGGATGAATGAATGACGCCAAAGAAGCTGCTATACGCCGCGGCAACAGTCCTGCTGCTGACCGCGGTGCTTTTCGCAGTTCAGCTTTCATTGGCCGGCGAAGGAGCCAAATTCCCCAAAACGGGGAAGACCACCAAGCAGGATCAAAAGTTGAAATTGGACATCAGCAACACTTCCGAGGGCTACTTCATGGCCAAGGTGTCCAAGAAAACATCCAAGAAACTCAAGCTCCGCGTGGTCACCGGGAATACCACCCTGAACTACGACCTGCCCGGCACAGGAAATTTCATCGTAGTGCCCCTGCAAATGGGCAGCGGCAAGTACAAGGTCACTCTCTACGAGAATACGTCGGGGAAAAAATACGCCGCCGCCGGCTCCATCACAATCAAGGCCAAGCTGACCAGGGAAGACGGTGCCTTCCTGTACCCCAACCAGTATGTGGATTACGACGAGGCCACCAAGGCCGTGGCCCACGCCGATAAACTGTGCGACGGCAAGAGCCCTCAAGAAGCTTTCAACGCCGTCTGCACCTATATGAAAACCTTCAGTTACGATTACATAAAGGCCATCAATATCAAGGCGGGCATGCTGCCGGATATTCCGGGCACCTGGGACAAACGCATGGGCGTGTGCCAGGATCTGGCCGCCGTCATGTGCTGCATGCTGCGCACCCAGGGACTGCCCGCCCGGCTGGTGATCGGCTACGCGGATAAGGGCTACCACGCCTGGACGGTGACGGAAATCAACGGCGAGGACGCGTTCTACGATCCCACAACGGCACTGAATGCCATATCCAAGCCAAAAAAATATACCGTGGAACGGTTTTACTGATCGCATCCGGACCCAAGAAAAAGCATGGAGGGATTGTTCATGAGCAGGAATAACAAAAAGGGCTTGTCCGCCGCGGAACTGAGCAATTTTTGCGGCCAGGTGGCGCTCATCCTGGAGGCGGGCCTGCCCCTCTACGACGGCATGGAAACCCTGGCCGGCGCCGATAAGGGCAGCGCCAACGCCGATATGTACGTTTCCGCCAGCAACGGGGTCACTGAAAGCGGGTCCCTGTATAGCGCCCTCAAGGAGGACGGCCGCTGGCCGGAATACCTGGTGGAAATGGTGGGCATCGGCGAACGCTCCGGTCAATTGGAACGGGTGATGCGAGGTTTGGAGTCTTATTATGCCCGGGAGGACCGGATCCACTCCTCCGTGGTCAGCGCCATCACATATCCTCTGGTGCTGGGCATCATGCTGGTGCTGATCGTGCTGATCCTTTTGTGGCGGGTACTGCCGGTGTTCCGGCGGGTGCTCAGCAGCATGGGTGTGGCCATGACCGAATCGGGCAGCACCATGATGCGCCTGGGCACAGCTCTGGGCTGGGTCATCATGGCGGTGGTGGCGCTGGTGCTGATCGCGGTGGTGACGGGCGTGATCCTGCTGCGCACCAAGCATCGGGATAAGGTTCTTTCCTTCGTACAGCGGCTGGTGCCCTCCGTGCATCGGGTGAACCGTAAGCTGTCCGCCTCCCGGGTGGCCAGCGTGCTTTCCATGATGCTTTCCGGCGGCTTCCCAATGGACGAGGCACTGGAAATGACCGCCAAGGTGCTCAGCGACAAGGATGCCGCATCGGAGGTAAATGCCATTCGCAAGGGCCTGGACGCGGGCAAGAGCTTTGCCGATTCCGTCAAGGAAACCCAGCTTTTTGAGGAACTGCACAACCGCATGATTACCGTGGGCAGCGCCACCGGCCGTGAGGATCAGGTGCTGGGCAAGCTGGCCGGGCTGTACGAGGAGCAGGTGGAGGACGGCATCAGCCGTCTTGTGGCCATTATCGAGCCCACCCTCGTGGCCCTTTTGTCCCTGGTGATCGGCGCGGTGCTGCTGTCGGTGATGCTGCCCATGGCGGGTATCCTCTCCAGCCTTTAATGAATTAAGGATGAAGCAGCCATGAATAAATGGGATATACTCAAGCTGGCATCGATCATTGCGGTACTGGTACTGGCGGTAGCGCTCTTCTCCCGCATCGACACAGCCCAGGACAGCGCGGAGACGGAGATCGTGCGCAACGCCATCAAAAACGCTGCTCTGACCTGTTATGCCGTGGAGGGTGCCTTCCCTGTGGACGACCTGAACGAAGACGGGTATCCCGTGGAGGGCTCAGCACTCAAATATCTGCGGGAGAATTATCAGCTGGCGTATGACGAAGACCGTTATTTCGTCACCTACGAGGCTTTCGCACCCAATGTTATCCCCTCTATTTACGTCACCGAGAGAGGAGCGACGCTGCCTTGAGCAAAGCCAAGTATAGTCACACTATCTCCGGCGTGTTCGTATTTTTCCTGCTGGGCGTGTTCGCAGTGAGCGCCACGCTGATGGTGCTGCTGGGGGCCCAGGCCTATAAGAGCGGGGCGGATCGGGGCGAAATGCACAGTGCCCAGCGCATCGCCTCCTCCTACCTTCGCGGCAAACTGCGGGAGGCCGACAGCCGGAATATGCTCCAGTTGGAGGATCTGGACGGAGCCAGGTTCCTGAAAATCAATAATACGGAAGAGGAAACGGTGACGCTGCTGTTCGTGCAGGATGGTATGCTGTGTGAGTGGTACACTTTCCAGGACCTGTTCGATGAAACGGAGCTCGAGCCCGGCACCGGCGTGCCCCTGCCTGTCCCCCTTGACAGCGAGAGCGAGGAGGAGGATACCCGGCGGGGTGAAACGGTGTGTCCGCTGGATGAAATGTGCCTGTCCCTCAAGGGACAGATGCTGACAGTAAACCTGCGCCACGGCCAGGAATGGACGGCAGTGGATTTCGCGCTCAGAAGTGCGCCGCATTGAGGTGACGATATGAAATCAAGAAGTCAAAGTAATGCGCTGCTGATGGAGCTCTTGATCGTTGTCATGGTTTTCATGCTGGCCTCCACGGTTCTTTTGCAGGTGTTCATGAAAGCCCGCAGCCAGAGTTCTCAGGCAGGCGTCATAGGCGACGCCCTCAACGAGGCACAAAACGTGGCCGACCGACTGTATACCGCCTCCGGCAGTGAAGCGGATACCGCTGCGCTGCTCAAGGAAATAGGCTTTGATTTTGACGCAGCGGGCGGCAGCTGCCTGGAAAGGGAGGAATACAGGCTGCAGGTGTATCGCAATACAGAGGATCGGCAGGCAGGCCTGATGGATTTGTATCAGGTGCAGGCCTATCACGGTGATGAGCTGCTCTTCACCCTGCCGGTCGCCCGGTATCGGGAGGCGTCAAAATGAGCGAGAAAAAGAAAAGCAGCGTCAGCTTCGGCCCCGGTGCCGCATCGTTGATCCTGATCTTCGTAGTGCTGGCTCTGAGCGTGCTGGGCATGCTGGCCCTGATGAACGGGCGCAACGATCTGCGCCTCAGCCGGCGCAGCGCCCAGGTGGTGGAAGCTGTGTACGCTTTGAATGTGCGGGCGGAGGAGACCCGCGCCAGCCTGGACGAGCTGATCGTCCGGCAGGCCGAAAGCGCAGATTCCGACGAGGCCTTTCTGGAGGCCCTGGCACAGGCCCTGCCCAAGGGCATGACGATGACGGATCGGGACATCGAATGGACCGAGTCGGATGGGCCCCGGGTACTGCACTGCGCCCTGCGGCTGCTGTCCGCGCCGGAGGTGCCCCGCACCGAGTGGGTGCGGCACAGCTTAACCTCCGCCACGGCTGATGAATAGGACATGTTTGACTGACAATCGGTAAAAACTGCCTGAAAGAGGTGGATGGATCATGATAGAATTGCTGCAAAGGGCTGTGTCCCTGCGAGGCTCCGATGTATTCATCGTGCCCGGCGCCAGCGTAGCCGTAAAGGTGAATAACGATTTGGTGAACCTGACCGAGCAGAGGATGGCTCCCGCCGATACGGAGCGGCTGGTAAAGCAAATGTACGAACTGGCCCACCGGGATTTTGCCCTGCTGGATCAGGAGGGGGACGACGATTTTTCCTTCGCCATCCTGAATGTGAGCCGCTTTCGCTGCAACGCCTATCGGCAGCGCGGAACCTATGCAGCCATATGCCGCATCGTGAATTTTGAATTGCCAGATCCCGTCCGGATGGCCATTCCTGACGTCGTGATGAACCTGGCCTCCCTTCGCAGCGGCATGATCCTGGTCACCGGCCCTGCCGGCAGCGGCAAGAGCACCACCCTGGCTTGCATAGTGGACCGGATCAATGCCAGCCGCAGCGGTCATATCGTCACCATCGAGGACCCCATCGAATACCTGCACCGGCATAAAAAATCCCTGGTGAGTCAGCGGGAGGTGCCCAACGATGCATCTACCTTCTCCCGGGCCCTGCGCGCCGCTTTGCGCCAGGCGCCAGACGTGGTGATGCTGGGCGAAATGCGCGATCTGGATACCGTCCGCACCGCCATTACCGCCGCGGAAACGGGACATTTGCTCCTGTCCTCTCTTCACACCGTTGGCGCGGCCAAGACGGTGGACCGCATCATTGATACTTTTCCTGCCGAGCAGCAGGCCCAGATCCGGGCACAGCTTGCCATGGTGCTCAAGGCTGTGGTATCCCAGCGTCTGGTTCCTACAGTAGATGGAAAGCGCGTGGCAGTTTTTGAGGTAATGACAGTGAACCCTGCCATCCAGAATATGATTCGTGACGGACGTACCCATCAGATCGACAATGTGATTTATGGCGGAACGGACAGAAACATGATGTCCATGGACGCGGAGCTGCAGCGTCTGGTACGGGAACGCCTGATCAACCGGGACGCGGCTCTGCTATATGCCTCCAACCCTGAGACGCTGGCGAAGCGCATCTGATGAAAGATGCCGAAAGGCTGCGAAGGGGAAGAATAACGGCGGGAAGCATGAAAGAGGGTTCATCTTTCATGCCGGAAAAGTCACGAGAATTCCATCCGCCGACGAGAAGAGGATAATCCTGGCCGCGGATGACCAGCAGACCGGGCGCGATCCCGGAAAACGATTTTGAAGTTCTCCATGCCAAGAAGGCGAGGATGTTCCAGAGATCATGGAGAAAAACAGGAAAACAATATCCCTGGCGCTTTTGCAGGACCGTGCCGGCTGCGAAGTATGAATAAAGAAGGATGGCCGCTGATTCTCAGAAAGGAAAGGAAACGGGATGGACGCGATTCTCTACGCGGAAATATATCTGATATGCATCGTGTTCGACGGCATGCTTTTGATTTGGGCGGGGCGAAGCGATACCAGGTCAACCTCGGAAATGTGGCTCAGGCGCACGCTGATGAGCTTTCTGTTCAATTTTATTTCCCATTTCTTCTTTACAGTTTTCAATCGCATTTTCGTGATCGATGGCGCGGTGATCCCCCTTTCCTACGGATTTAAAACGCTGTATTTCATAACGCTGGCCATCGGCGTTTTCTGCTGGTGCGGCTATGCGGAAACAATACGGCACAGCCCCGCGCCGGAAAACGGACGTGTATGGCTGATGCTGAAAATCTGCCTGGCCATTGGGCTCGCGATGCCGGTTCTGAACCTTTTCACCCACTGGATGTTTGACTTTGGCGAGAATTACGCCTGTCAGCGGCATTTTCTGTTCCAGGCCGAGCTGGCCTTCCTGTTCCTGGTATCCGCAGTGTACAGCGTCCGGCTGCTGGAGGAGGCGAAGCGGGAGGCTGCTCCGACCCATCGGTCCCATCTGTACCTGACTGCTTCGTTCCCGCTGTGCCTTCTGGCGGCCCTGATCCTATCCTATGCGGGCGAGGCTGTGCCGGTCATCTGCGTGTGCATTACGGTGGAAATGCAGTGCATTTATATGGGCACCAGCCAATACCAGATTTCCACAGACCCGCTGACCCAGGTGAACAACCGGCAGAACCTGATCGGCTTCATGGATTACAAGCTGAAAAACCACAGCGGAGATCTGTATCTGCTGATGATTGATCTGGATGGTTTCAAATCCATCAATGATACCTATGGCCATCTGGCTGGGGATAAGGCGCTGGTGGAATTGTCCGGAGTGCTCAAGCGCGCCTGCGGTCCCGTTCCGAAACGGCCGTATATCGCCCGCTACGGCGGCGATGAATTCATCGTCATCACTGAAGGGACGGAGGCAGATGTACGCTCCCTTTGCGAGAGCATCCGGGAAGGATTGAAGGACGTCAGCGGGAAATCCGATACATACCGGCTCGTGGCCAGCATCGGACTGGCGAAATGGAATGATGGAATGGAACATAAGGCACTGATTGCCGCGGCAGACGCGGATCTGTACCGGCACAAGCCCAAGCGGAAGGCGTGAAAACGGCAGCACTCCGGATCAAAACAGCAGCAGGGTCTCCGGAAGCGGAACACCTCAGTGCTGTGCTTTCGGGAGTGAACCGTTATGATCGCGGAAATTGCGCCGGTGAAAAAAGTCTTTAAATAGTGGAAAAGCACGGCCTTCTGTGATAAGATACAATACTAATTCTCACCTAAAACATGCACATCTGTGGGCGGCTTTTGTGACATCTCAGCGTCAGCCGTCCTCACCGTATCTTCGGATACGCTTTCGGACGTCTTCCGTGACCTGTCCCAAAATCCATCCCACATATGCACATTTTATTTAGGTGAGAATTAGTATAATCATAGGAGGCCGAAATTATGGCAAACAAGAAGGAAAAACAGATGTACGGCAATTCTTGTCCTCAGGCATGAACAGGCACATTGCCACACCTTTCGGGCCGCAGCTGCTGGCAGCAGAACTGCACAAGGGGATATACACGCGGTAATGGAACGGCATCGAATCGGAAAGAAACGCCGGAGTCGTCCGATAGAATGAGAGGAATGTGAAATGACATATTCAATTATCGGAATATTAGCGACGATCCTGCTGCTGATCACTAATCGGGAGCTGTTCTGGAATACGGAAAATAAAGCTCTTACGGGAATGCAGCGCGACTATCGCGGTTTCCTTCTCGGGGCTCTGGCCTACCTCATTACTGATATGCTCTGGGGCATTCTGGAGTCTCATAAGCTGACGGCAATCCTGTATGCCGATACAGCAGTGCATTTTATTGCTATGGCCGCAGCGGTTTTGCTGTGGACGAGATATGTGATCTCTTACCTTGGGGGAAAAAATACTTTCGGGACCGTCCTTTCCTGGGCGGGGCAGGTTTTCCTGTGCTTTGAAGTGATTGTCGTCCTGATCAACTTCTTTCGCCCGATTCTGTTCCGGTTCGACGAAAACGGCGCATATTACGCCGGTTTTGCGCGTTATGTGACACTGGCAATCCAGATCCTGCTGTTCTTCCTGACGTCAGTTTATACGCTGTGGATCACCGCAAAGACAAGAGGAGCGGTCCGGCGTCGCCACTTGACGATCGGACTCTTTGGGATCGCGATGGCTCTCTGTATCACTGT
>JBGUIY010000055.1:0-2067 GCA_045113475.1 Christensenellales bacterium
GAGGATGACATGGATCCCCGCAAAGCCGATGATGCGGCCTTCCTTTACCGCCACCAGATAGCGCGCACAGGGATTGGACTGCATTTCATGCTCAAAATCCCTGAGGCTCCACGGCGTCGGAAACGTAGCGCTTTCGATGCTCCAGACGTCCTGCACGTCCGCGATGGTCATGCGCCTGATCGTTACGTCACTCATGCTGTGCCTTCTCCACCAGATTCCGCTGGCGCACCGCCTGAGGCGCCCTGAGATAACAGGGGCGCAGACTGTCGGCGTTCACCGCCTGGTCCGTCCGTTCCGCTGCAAGCACCGCAGCCGAAGCCGGCCGTATATAGGCATGTGCCGCATCGGCCAGGATCAGCCGGGGCTCGTCCAGTCTCGCCAATTCGTCCCGATAGGCCAGCATACCGTCTCCGGTCAGCAGCACCTTCCTGTCTCCGCTCATGGATAAAACGATACGGATCAGCTCATCCAGCGCGATCGGCTGATCTTCCAGCAGACGGTTTCCGTTGAGGCCGTCGAATGCGGCGGCATAGACCTGCCCTCTTCTCGCGTTCTGCAGAGGGCAGATCACGGCATCCGTATAGCCCTGGCTGCGGCTCATCGCTTCCAGCGACGACAGCGCGATGCAGGGCTTGTCATGGGCTTTCGCCAGCGCTTTGACCGTGGTCACGCCGATGCGCACGCCCGTGAAGGATCCCGGACCGGCCGTTACGGCAAAATAATCCGTATCCTCCACCGCAAGGCCTGTTTTCAGGTAGGCCTCCTCGGTCATGGGGAGCGCAGCCTCCGAATGGGTCATTTTATGATTGACCGCCGCCTCATACCTTATCGTCCCGTCCTGCCAGAGCGCGACGCCCGCAGTCGGTCCGGAAGTGTCCAGTACATAGATCAGCATTGCTTTTTCAGCTCCGTCAGCCATTCTTCCACCGGCCTGAATTCGCCGGAAGGCTCAAAATACAAGAGTCGTTTCTCTCCGCCCAGGGGGATGATGTTCACAGAGAGCAGCTGTTCCGGCAGCAGTTCCGGCGCCTGCTCGGACCACTCGACCATCGTTACGCCGTCGCCCGGCAGATGCTCCTCCACGCCGATCGCAATGAGTTCCTCAGGATCTTCGATCCGGTACCAGTCGTAATGATACAGTGTCAGCCTTCCCCGGTCGTAAACGTTCAGGATCGTGAAGGTGGGGCTCGGCAGCGTGCCTTCGATGCCGAGGCCCCGCGCGATCCCGCGCACGAATTCGCTCTTTCCGGCCCCAAGCGGGCCGGTCAGGGTGATCACGTCGCCGCAGCGGAGTTCTGAAGCGATATGCCGTCCGATCAGGCGCGTATTCTCAGCGGATGCCGAGATCACGGCGTTTGCTATGAACTGCCCGGACCTGCCGGCGCTGACAACGGCGTCCTGATCGATCTGCTGTTTCAGCGCGGCCATGTCGCTGAAGGGTCGGATCCCCCGCAGGTAGTCCAGCAGGACGACCGAAGCATGTTCACCGTACAGATCGCCCTCATAGTTGGGGATCCAGGTCTCCACCGTCGGCCTGCTGCTGTCGTCCGCGGTCGGGCGTGTGCCAATATTGCTCACGCCCGGATGCATCCTGCCGTCTTCGGTGACAAATACGCTGCAGTATACTCCGTAAGCTGGCAGCGGAACCTGCTCAGTATGCAGGTTCGCGGTGGGAAATCCGGCCAGGCGGCCTTTTCCTTCGCCGTGTTCAACGGAGCCGCTCAATACGATCGGTGTCATTCATTCCCTCAAATCGTTCCTGACATCACCAGGAAAATCATAACGCATGTCGCTGCAACAAACAACGAGATGACCAGTACGGAAGGCTTGATGGCCGCCTTGCCGGTATGTCCGGCTGCATGATCCGACTGCGGCGCAAGCTTCGCCTTGCGCAGGGTCTCCACAACCGGCTTGTACAGGAGCATGGTAAGTGCTGCGTTCAGGGTGCCTTTCACCAGATTGAAGGGCAGGAATACCGGCACCAGCATCCCGGCTACGACCGGACGGGGCACGCCCTGGTAAATCGGGGTGATCAGATAGTTCCAGAGGATCATGAGGGCCGTCATG
>JBGUIY010000056.1:0-6530 GCA_045113475.1 Christensenellales bacterium
AAGAGGAAGGAGGCGATGCCGGAGCATCGGCGACTGACGATGACAAAGCAGCCGGCCCTTTGGACAAGCAGATTCTGGCAATATTTGTTTGCCGGAGTAATAATGTGGATTTCAGGACGGATTCATGATATAATCGGCCAAACCGATGCTTGACTTTGGAGGCCATCATGGAGTATCAGAGGATCAGCGCTTCCCGGATCGGCGAACTGTGGGAGCTGCAGAAGCTTTACAAAGCGGAAATCGGGGAGGATGAACCCGAAAGCGCGGGAAAAGAACGGCTGGCGGAGGCGATCGAAGCCGGCAGCATCCTTTTCTTCGGCGCTTTTGACGGAAAGGCCCTGATCGGCTGCTGTTCTGTCACGGTCGGGTTCTCGACGTTCAATTATATGCCAAGCGGCGTGTTCGAGGATTTCTACATCCTCCCCGGATACCGGCATAAAGGCATCGCCCGTCAGCTGGTCCTGTTTGCCCGCCTGGAGAGCGGCGTCTCTTCGCTGACGGTGGGCTGCGCGGATTGCGACGTGCCGATGTACGGGGCGCTGGGCTTCTCCGTTCCGCTGGGGAATCTGCTCGCTTTCGACTGACGCAAGTCCGGCTGCGCTTTTGCTGCGGAAGGGATGGCGAAACGGCGGCGAGGGCCGGCATCCGGGGAGAGAATACGGAATCCGATCCCTGCGGCCATGGATGCCGGTATACAGGAAAGAGATTCAGCCGCGTATGCCATTCCGATGAACCGGGAAGCGTGTACCGCCGGTAAAGCCCGTATCGCAGGGGGAGTCCCTGTTCTCCCTGCGGATCGATATGCGTTGCATTTCCGGGGACGCTGTGCTATCATAGACGAAAACTGGCTGGGGGTGGTTTTTTGTATTCCTATGCGGATCTGAAATACCTGAGCGTACCGCTGCCGGAGGATATCCTGCACGCGCGGGAACTGGGAGATTTTGAGCTGGCGATCAGGCTGATCGACCGGCGCATCGCCGGCGGCCTGCTGCCGGAAGCGCTGGTGAAGCGCTTTGAGCTGGAAAAGGAGATCCTGCGCCAGCTGCCCCGGGAATATCCTGTCACGGAAGAGGAAGCCTTTGAGGAACTGAAGGACGGCCTCGGCGACTTTACGCGGGACGAGTTTGACACGCTGATCCTGGACCACGATCTGGACTGGGCTTACGTGGACGGCAGGCGCCATATCCACGAGGATTCCATCGCCAACCTGTATAAAGTGCGGGACGACCTGGCCCGCCGCGCCTATGAGCGGGGCAAGCACGGCGACCCCGGCGGCCCTTCGGCGCTGCTGGACGCGGCGATCGCCGAAATGAAGGCCAAGGGGCAGGTGACGGCGCGATTCAGGATGCGCACGGAGATCACCCTGAAGCCTGAAGGGGATCCGCGTCCTGTGCGCGTATGGCTGCCGATCCCCTGCGAATACGCCCAGGTCAGGAACGTGAACATCACCGCCTGCAGCCATCCCGGCGCGCATGTGGACGATCCGCAGGCCGCGCAGCGCACGGTCTGCATGGAGGGAACGGACGACCGGCCCTTCTGGGTGGAGTACGAATACGAGACGCATATGCGCTATATGCAGCCGGATCCGGCAAAGGCGGCGGTGAGCCAGCCGGCCTTCTATACGGAGGAGCTGCCGCCGCACATCCGCTTCACGCCGTACCTGCGCTTCCTCTGCCGGGAGATCGTGGGGCAGGAAACGAACCCGCTGATCAAGGCGAAGCTGATCTACGAGTACGTGACCCATCACGTCAAATATTCCTACATGCGCGCCTATTTCACCATGCCGATGATCCCCGAACACGCGGCGGTCAACCAGCGCGGCGACTGCGGCGTGCAGACGCTCCTGTTCATCACGCTGTGCCGCATCGCGGGCGTGCCGGCGCGGTGGCAGTCGGGCGTATATACCGAGCCAGGCGGCGTAGGCTGCCACGACTGGGCGCAGTTCTACGTCGCGCCCTACGGCTGGATGTTCTGCGACTGCTCCTTCGGCGGCAGCGCGGTCCGGCGCGGGATGAAGGAGCGGGAGGAGTTCTACTTCTGCAATATCGAGCCCTTCCGCATGCCCGCCGCCTCTGAATTCCAGCACGATTTCGGGATCCCGCCGCGCTTTATGCGCTTTGACCCCTATGACAACCAGCTGGGCGAAGCCGAGTATGAAGACGGGCCCGTGAAGCGCGGACGGCGCTCCACCCACCATACCCTGCTCAGCATCAGCGGACTGGACTGCTGCAAAGAAAGGCCGGAATACAAATGAGAAAAGCACTGATCTCCGTCTCCGGGGCGGACACGACGGGCATCATCGCCCGCATCGCCACCAAGCTGTATGAAATGAACATCAACATCCTGGACATCTCCCAGACCATCCTGAGCGGCTGCTTTACCATGATGATGGTGGTGGACCTGACCGCCAGCGGCATGACCTTCACCGAAGTGCAGGAAGCGCTGCAGCCGGTGGGCAAGAACCTGGGGATGGACATCCACATGCAGCGGATGGACATCTTTGACGCGATGCACCGAATCTGAGTGAGGGCCATATGCTGAACATACAGGACATTTCCGAAACCATCCAGATGATCCGGGACGATCATTTCGATATCCGCACGATCACCCTGGGCATCAACCTGCTGGGCTGCATCGCCGAAAAGGCGGAGCGCACGGCGGCGCGGGTGTACGACAAGGTGACCAGAACGGCCCAGTACCTGGTCAGCACCGGCGAGGACATCGAGCGTGAACTGGGCATCCCCATCGTCAACAAGCGCATCGCGGTCACGCCGGTCAGCATGCTGACCCAGGAGGATCCGGAACCCATCGCCCTGGCCCTGGACAGTGCGGCCAAGGAAACGGGCGTCAACTTCCTGGGCGGGTACACGGCGCTGATGCAGAAGGGCGCGACGGAAGCGGACGAAAAACTGATCCACTCCATCCCGCAGGTGCTCAACGAGACGTCTTTCCTCTGCTCCAGCGTGAACGTGGCCTCCACCCGGGCGGGCATCAACATGAACGCCGTGCGGGAAATGGGGGAGATCATCCGCCAGACGGCGGTGCTGACCGCCGACCGGGACAGCCTGGGCTGTGCCAAGCTGGTGGTGTTCGCTAACGCCGTGGAGGACAACCCCTTCATGGCCGGGGCTTTCGTCGGCCCCGGGGAGCCGGAGGCGGTCATCAACGTGGGCGTGTCCGGCCCCGGCGTCGTCCGCGCCGCGCTGCAGAAGATCCCCGGCGCGCCTTTCGATACCGTGGCGGAAACCATCAAGCGCACCGCGTTCAAGATCACCCGCGTGGGCCAGCTGGTGGCCCGGGAGGCTTCCACACGCCTGGGCATCCCCTTCGGCATCGTTGACCTGTCCCTGGCGCCGACGCCGGCACGGGGCGACAGCGTGGCGCATATCCTCGAAGAAATGGGGCTTGAAACTGTCGGCGGCCCCGGCACCACGGCGGCGCTGGCGCTGCTCAATGACGCGGTCAAGAAGGGCGGCGTCATGGCGTCCAACCACGTGGGCGGCCTGAGCGGCGCCTTCATCCCCGTCAGCGAGGACGCGGGCATGATCGCGGCGGCGGAGAAGGGCACGCTGTCCCTGGAAAAGCTGGAGGCCATGACCAGCGTCTGCTCCGTAGGCCTGGACATGATCGCCATCCCCGGCGATACCTCGGCGGAGACGATATCCGGCATCATCGCCGACGAAATGGCCATCGGCATGATCAATCAGAAGACCACCGCCGTGCGCGTGATCCCGGCCATCGGCAAGCAGGCGGGGGAAACGGTGCATTTCGGCGGCCTGCTGGGCGAAGCGCCTGTCATGCCCGTCAACCAGACAGACTGCTCGGCTTTCATCGCCCGCGGCGGGCGCATCCCCGCCCCGATCCACAGCCTGAGAAACTGATTGCAAAATCATTGACATTCTCCGGTTTTCTGATAAAATGTGAGTGTAGAATCGGCAGATTCGAAATATAAAACGAACGGGAGGAAAGAGTCACATGCAATACACGAAAGAAGTAGAAGACATGGTATGTGTTGCAAAAGGCCCGAATCACGGCCCCGCACCAATTCCTGAAGAGGGCAAATGGGTCCAGGCCAAAGAGATCAAGGACATTTCCGGTTATACCCACGGCATCGGCTGGTGCGCGCCTCAGCAGGGCACCTGCAAGCTGAGCCTGAACGTGAAGAACGGCGTGATCGAGGAAGCGCTGGTGGAGACCATCGGCTGCTCCGGCATGACCCACTCCGCTGCCATGGCCAGTGAGATCCTGCCCGGCAAGACCATCCTGGAAGCCCTGAACACCGACCTGGTGTGCGACGCCATCAACACCGCCATGCGCGAGCTGTTCCTGCAGATCGTGTACGGCCGCACCCAGTCCGCTTTCTCCGATGACGGTCTGCGCATCGGCGCCGGCCTGGAGGACCTGGGCAAGGGCCTGCGCTCCATGGTGGGCACCATGTACGGCACCAAGGAAAAGGGCACCCGTTACCTGGAAATGACCGAAGGCTACGTGGTCAAGATGGCGCTGGACAAGGACGACCAGGTCTGCGGCTACCAGTTCCTGAGCGTCGGCAAGATGATGGACGCCATCAAGAAGGGCGTTCCCGCGCAGGAAGCGTATGAGAAGAACCTCGGCACCTACGGCCGCTTCAAGGCGGAAGACGGCGCGGTCAAGTGGATTGACCCGCGTAAAGAGTAAAGGAGGCGCTGCAAATGGCTCTGTTTGAAAATTATGAAGGACGTATGCCCCAGCTGCAGCCCGTCCTGGACAAGTATGGCTTCAAGACCTTTGAGGACGTCAAGGCGTTCACCAACGGCAAGGGCGTGGACGCTTACAGCATCGTGGAAAGCACGCAGCCCATCTGCTTCGAAAACGTGAAGTGGGCCTATGAGCTGGGCGCCGCCATCGCGATGAAGGAAAATGCCAGGAGCGCCGCCGAGGCCGCCAAGTGGATCGGCGTCGGCCTGCAGGCTTTCTGCATTCCCGGCTCCGTCGCGGACCAGCGCCAGGTCGGCATCGGCCACGGCAACCTGGGCGCCATGCTGCTGGACGAGGAGACTGAGTGCTTCGCCTTCCTGGCTGGCCACGAATCCTTCGCCGCTGCCGAGGGCGCCATCAAGATCGCCCTCAACGCCAACAAGGTGCGCAAAAAGCCCCTGCGCGTCATCCTGAACGGCCTGGGCAAGGACGCCGCCATGATCATCAGTCGCATCAACGGCTTCACCTATGTGCAGACCAAGTATGACTACCTGTCTGCCGACGTGAAGGAAGATCATGCCCTGACCATCGTCAGCAAGACCGCTTATTCCGACGGCCCGCGGGCCAAGGTGAACTGCTACGGCGCGGACGACGTGCGCGAGGGCGTGGCCATCATGTGGCACGAGGGCGCGGACGTGTCCATCACCGGCAACTCCACCAACCCCACCCGCTTCCAGCATCCCGTGGCGGGCACCTATAAGAAGGAACGCTGGGAAGCCGGCAAGAAGTACTTCTCCGTCGCGTCCGGCGGCGGCACCGGCCGTACCCTGCATCCCGACAACATGGCCGCCGGCCCCGCCTCCTACGGCATGACCGACACCATGGGCCGCATGCATTCCGACGCGCAGTTCGCTGGCTCCTCTTCCGTGCCTGCCCACGTCGAGATGATGGGCTTCCTGGGCGCCGGCAACAACCCCATGGTCGGCATGACCGTGGCCGTAGCGGTTGCCGTGCAGCAGGCGATGAACAAATAATTCCCGTATCGGTTACAGGCTCCCGAGGGCAACTTCGGGAGCTTTTTCAAAGGAGAGATTGCATTGGATCACGCGGAAGAGGCGAAACGGCTGTTCCTGGAAGGCTACAACTGCGCCCAGGCGGTGTTCTGCGCCTTTTGCGACCTGACCGGCCTGGACGTTGGTGCTGCGGCGCGGATGGCTTCCTCCTTCGGAGGCGGCATGGGCCGGCTGCGGGAGGTCTGCGGCGCCGTCAGCGGCGCGCTGCTGGCGCTGGGGATGCTCCGGGGCTACGATGACCCGCGGGATCCCGGGGCCAAGGCGGCGCATTACCGGCGGGTGCAGGAATTTGCCCGCCGGTTCCGGGAGAAGAACGGGACGATCGTCTGCAGGGAGCTGCTGCGCGGCGTGCCGACGACGCCCGGAGGTATGCCCGAGCCGCGGACCCCGGAATACTACGCGCGCCGCCCCTGCCCGCGCATCATTGGCGAAGCCGCGGCGATCCTGGACGAAATGCTGAATGAATACAAGGAGGAAAAATCATGATCCGCCATATCGTACTGTTCAAGATCAAGGACGAATACAAAGAAGAGATCCCGCAGCTGGTGCGGAATTTTTACGGCATGAAAGGGAAAATCGAAGGCATGCTGGATCTGGAGGCGGGGCAGGACGTCCTGCACAGCGAGCGCTCCTATGACCTGGCGCTGATCACGGTGTTCGACACCATGGAATCCTTCCAGGCCTACCAGACCCATCCGGTGCATATGCCGGTGAAAAAGCGGATGCACGAGGTGCGCAGCGCGTCCGTTGCCTGTGATTTCGAATTCTGAGTACAGCCTG
>JBGUIY010000057.1:0-5953 GCA_045113475.1 Christensenellales bacterium
GCAGATCCGCGAGTATGCGGTCAAGCGGATCCCCTGGGTGAACAATAACAGCCGGGACAATGCCCGGCGGGAGTTTGAAATCGCCCGCGCCCTGGAGGACACGGGAAAGACCATCCGCTGTTTCGACTATTATGAGCAGGACAATGCTTCCTTTCTCGTTCAGGAGCTGTCCACGCCCTGGTTCCAGTGGTTTGATCAGCACCCCTGCCGGGTCGCGGACGTCCTGTTCGGAGCGCTGGACGTACTGGAAGTGCTGGAAAAACTCCATGCCCGCGGGTACTCGCATTTTGACGTCAAGCCGGGCAATCTTTTTGTCGGCGAAGGCGGCGTGAAGCTCGGGGATTTCTCCCATACGGTCCCCGTGCGCGTCGGAGCGGTCTGTACGGGCCCGCTGGGGACCCTTCCGTACATGGCGCCTGAAATCCGGGATTCATGGTATTATACGGGGACGGAGGACTTCTATTCCCTGGGCATTACGATGTATATGCTGCTGACCGGCGGCAAATGGCCGTACTCTTCACCGGATCAGCGCGAGCAGGAAGCCCGCGGTCCGGAAGACCATATCGAAACCCTGTTCCTGCATGAAGGACTGGTGCGGATCATCGAAACAGCCACCGCCTATTCTCCGATCGACCGCTATCCGACGGCACAGGCATTCGCCGCTGCGCTGCGCGGGTTTATCTTTTCCCATCTGCAGCTGATCATGGAGGAGATCCCGGCTTACAGGCAGGGCCGGCCGCAGAACGGTTTCTGGCACGAATCCACGCACCCGACCATGGGCACCGCGGGACCGCAGGACCCGACATTCTTCGAGGGCGGCGACTTTACTTCCTGCGCGTTCAATGACGGTCATCAGGAAGCGCCGGTACTCTCCCCGGGCCCGGTATCCACGGATGCTGACGGATCGCATCCCGCGAACACCACGCCCCGGCCGGGTATGTATGTGTGGGACGAGCCCGGCCGGCCGCAGAACGATACCGTTCCGATGACGGCGATCGAACCGGTCACACCCCCGGTTCAAAAGAGGGACAGCCGGGCTAATCCTGCCCCCGGCGCGAGCGAGGTCAAGTTTACCGCGGTGGCAGACCGCAACGTCTCCAGGGGCGACATGCGCATTCTCGAAATCGCCATGTATACCGGCGACTGGGAGCGGGCGGTATCAGAGGAAATCAAACGGGAAATGGGGCCGGAAACGGTCAGCTATACCTCCAATTGCCTGACGGTCAATTCCGGCACGCAGGTCACTGTTCAGCTGTCCGCGCCGGGCATTGAGATCGGGGAGGATACGCTGACGGAGCGCTGGAATGACAAATACCTGAAATTTGTGTTTGATTATGAAGTGCCGGAGCATTACGAAAAGCAGCAGATACTGTTCCGTGCCCAGGTATTCTTTAACGGTGTGAAAGTCACGACTCTCCGTCTGAGCGTTCCGATGGCGTCCGGCCGGGTCGTTCCGGAACTCGAACGGCAGGACGTGACGTCTGCTTTCCTTTCCTACTCACGCAAGGACATAAAGATTGTCACTTATATAGCCCAGGCGATCCGGGCTGCGCGGCCGGATCTGGACCTGTTTATGGACCTGGAAAAGCTGCGCACCGGCGAACACTGGCAGGAACGCCTGGACAGCGAACTGATGAAGCGGGACCTGCTGTACCTGTGCTGGTCACGCCATGCCGCGGCTTCGCCGTGGGTGGATCACGAATGGCAGTTCATGGCAGAAAAAAAGGGAGTGGATGCCATTGCACCCATTCCCCTGGAAGGGCCGGACGTATGCCCGGCGCCGGCGAAACTGGATCAGCTTCATTTTGACGGCCTGGAAGTACTCATCCGCAGCGCCAGGCGGTTCGCGGATCAGGCTCCCGACCTGGATACGCCCGTATAAGCGGCTGCCGGAACTGCCTTTACCCGACTCTGTCGTCCAGTGCGGCGGTCAGTTTGAGGTCTGACAGGTTGTCCGTGGTGATCTGCCGCTTCTTCTGCTCGATTTCTTCGACCATTTCGGTCAGACGGGCGTTGATGGGGCAGACGATGCCGGACTCGGCGCCCTTGCGGACGATGTAGCCGTTGAAATACTGGATTTCGGTGGGGCGTCCGCGCTCCAGGGACTGGAGGCTGGAGCTCTTGAGCTGGCTGTATTTGAGGCCGACGATGCGGATGGTCAGGTGGCGGCGCAGACGGTCGAGCACGCCGTCGCCCTGCATCAGCTTGTGATAATCGAGTTTGCCGCCGTAGGGCGGGATCCGGAGCCCCGCGGCTTCGGCCGCGCGCACACCTTCCGAGATGACGCCCAGGAAGATCCGCCGCGCGTCGTTCCGCTGCATCATCTCGCCCAGACGGAGGCCGCACACCGCGCCCAAAGCGGTGATACAGGCGTTGACGATCAGCTTGGAGTACAGTTCGGCGTAAATATCGTCGGAAATCTTGGCCGGTACGACCGCGGACAGCGCCTTCCTGAGTTCTTCCAGCAGGGCAGGGCGGCTCTTGTCGGGCAGGCCGATCACGAACTCGCCGGTGCTGGTCATTTCAAGCTCGCCGGGACCCTTCATGGTCGCGCCGAAGCCGATCACGCAGCCGACGGTGCGGTGTCCGCCCACAACGGCGCTCAGCGCGTCGGTGCAGATGCCGTTCTGCATGCTGACGACCAGCGCGTCTTCCGCCAGCCGGGGCAGTACCCGCCGGGCACACTCGGGCATGTAGTAGGCCTTGGTGGCGATCAGGCACAGCTGATAGGTGCCTGAAAGTTCGCTGATCGCAGCCACGGCAGGAACACGGATGCGCTCCTCGCCTTTGACGCCAGTGATATGCAGGCCTTCTCCGTTGGAGATGGCCGCGATTTCGGGATGCTTGGTGACCAGGGTCACGTCAAAACCGGCTTTGGCCATGAAGGCGGCGGTCACGCCGCCGATCGCGCCGGCGCCGATGATACAGATTCTCACGCTCATTTATCTTACACTTTCCGGGAAAACGCTGTCGTTACCTTTTTCAAATAAACTGCTGGGTCTTATGTGTGCTTTTGATACAGACCCGTCGACCGCCGGAGGCGGTGCAGGAAAGAAACCGTCAGCGGTTCCCTATACGCAAAAAAGCGCCGCGTCTTACTGACGCGGCGCTACGCACTTTCCGTCAGGCTTACTGCTCTTCTACCACTGCGGCGACGGCTTCCTCAACGACGGGAGCCGCTTTCATGGTCGGCAGCGCGCGCTGCACGTAACCGCTGCGCAGGCAACGGGTGCAGACGTTGATGTGCATCGGACGGCCTTCGATTACCACGCGTACGCGCTGGACGTTGGGCGCCCAGAAACGGTTGGTTTTGCGGTTGGAATGGCTGACGTTATGTCCAGACATTTTGCCCTTCGCGCAAATCTCACAATACTTTCCCATGATCATCCCTCCAGTTAAGTGACGCATCTCTATGTTACGCATCGAAGCGGAACAGTCATACGAGATAACTTGGTAATCATAACACAGTTTTATCTGGATTGCAAGCACATTTTCAGCGGTTTGGGAGCCCGGATCGAGAAAAAAAGCAAATTCTTCCGGCAGGCAGCCGGATACAGCCGTCCCTGCACCACAATAGGAGATGCGGATGCCGCTCTGATCAGGCTTTGCATCAATGCAGCGGCCGGCCGATCTTCATGGCCTTCCGCCAGACCGGCGGTTCGCCGTCGTCTGCCCAGTACTCGTCCAGCCGGGCGATCAGCCCGTCCTTCAGCGTGATGAAGCTGACAGCGTGCCAGGAACCTGTACCGCTGGCAGGCCATACCTTTACCGCCGTGACGAAGCCCTGATCCGTTTTAAGGATCCGCTCAACTGCTCCCTGCCAGCTGCCGGGGTAATCGCAGTTGGCGCGCACGTATTCGGAAACGGTAAACTGCTCGTCGGTGCAGTGCCAGCGGACGACCGCCTCCGGATGAAAGAACCGGGGCAGCGCTTCGCGGTCCTGATCCAGCACTGCCTGCCAGAACGCGTTGATATCCATGCTTTCCCTCCCTGCGGTCAATGGCTGAGGCCGATACGGCGGCAGAAGGAAACGATTTCCTCTTTCCGGGGCAGGACCGCTTCTCTGTTTTCAACGGAGCACAGTCCCAGGCTGCCGCAGGGCCCGATTTCCAGGTGTCCGTAGAAATGCTCTATGCTGCCGATGATCCGATCGCATTCGTGCATGCCCGGACCAGTGCGGAGAGCGATCACATAACCCTTTTTACCGCCGGGAATCGCTGCGTGGGGCTCGTGTGTATTGCACCAGGGGGTGCAGCGATCGATGAAGCACTTGAACTGTCCCGGAATATCGGCCCAGTAGGAGGGGGATACGCAAAGGATACGGTCTGCCAGCTCAAATTCCGCTATGAGTGCCGGTACATCATCGTGCAGTACACATTCGGCGGTCTGATGGCAGGCCCGGTAGCCGCGGCAGTACGCGATCCGGTAATCGTCGATACAGATGGTTTTCACCTGATGATGCCCGGAAAGCGTTTCAGCCGCGATGCGTGCGATTTCCGCCGTCGCCCCGCTGCGGACAGGGCTGCAGTTGATGATCAGTACCTTCATACATATCCTCATCAAAGCCTTTGCGCATCGAGCCTGCCGGGATGCCGGCAGGCTCGATGCATATCAGTTGTTGATATATCAGTACAGTTTTGCTCCCGCGGGGATGTGCGGATCCAGCATCAGCAGGTTCAGCCGCTCCTCGCCGCCTTCCTTATGGATGGCGCTCAGCAGCATGCCGCAGGATTCGATGCCCATCATGGCCCTTGGCGGCAGGTTGGTGATGGCGACGCAGGTCTTCCCGATAAGGGTTTCGGGCTCATAGAAAGCGTGAATGCCGCTCAGAATGGTCCGCTCTTTGCCGCTGCCGTCGTCCAGAGTGAACTTGAGCAGCTTCTTGGACTTGGGCACTGCTTCGCAGGCGAGCACCTTCACGGCGCGGAAATCGCTCTTGCTGAAGGTCTCGAAGTCTACCTGATCCTCAAACAACGGCTCGATCACCACGCTGGAGAAGTCGATTTTCTCCTCAACGGGTGCAGCTTTTCCGGCTTCCTGGACCGCCTTGCATTTCTCCTGAGAGGGGCATGTAAAGCAGGCACATTCGGAATCTTCGGGCTTTTTCTCCGCCTTATCTTCCTTCTTTGGCATATCCATGGGCTTCATGGTGGGGAAGAGCAGCACGTCGCGGATGGAGGCGGCGTTGGTGAGCAGCATGACCAGACGGTCGACGCCCACGCCCAGGCCGCCCGTGGGGGGCATGCCGATCTCCAGGGCATTCAGGAAGTCCTCGTCCACGCCCTGAGCCTCCTCGTCGCCCTGGGCCTTGAGGGCCGCCTGGGCTTCGAAGCGCGCACGCTGGTCGATGGGGTCGTTGAGCTCGGAGAAGGCGTTGCCCATCTCGCGGCCCAGCATGAAGACCTCAAAGCGCTCGGTATAGCCGGGATGCAGCGGATCCTTCTTCGCCAGCGGGGAGATCTCCACCGGATGGCCGTACAGGAAGGTGGGCTGCACCAGGTTTTTCTCGACGTACTCGTCGAAGAACAGGTTCAGGATGTCGCCCTTCTGGTGTCGCTTTTCGTACTTGATGCCGTGCTGGTCGGCGATGGCGCGGGCTTCCTCCAGCGTGCTAATCTGGTCAAAGTCCACGTTCGCGTACTTGTGCACGGCCTCTACCATGGAAAGGCGGGCAAAGGGCTTGTCCAGGTCCAGCTGCACGTCGCCGCAGTCCACGAGTCCGGTGCCGTTGACCTGATGGGCCACGTACCGGAACATTTCCTCGACAATGTTCATCATGCCCTCATAGTTGGTGAAGGCCTGATACAGCTCCAGCATGGTGAATTCCGGATTGTGCCGGGTATCCATGCCCTCGTTGCGGAATACGCGGCCGATCTCGTACACGCGCTCGAAGCCGCCCACGATCAGGCGCTTCAGGTGCAGCTCCAGCGCGATGCGCAGGTACATGTCGATG
>JBGUIY010000058.1:0-7203 GCA_045113475.1 Christensenellales bacterium
CCGATCTTGACGGTATCGCCGTAGCGTTCCCGGACCCAGCTGAGCACGTTCTTCTGCCAGACGGTATATCCTTCGGAGGAGTCGATGCACAGCACGTCAGCGCCGGCATCCAGCAGAGCGGGGATGCGGGTCTCGTAGTCGCGGGTATTGATGCCCGCGCCAACGAGGAAGCGCTTTTTCCCGTCCAGCAGCTCCAGCGGGTTTTCCTTGTGGGAGGCATAGTCCTTGCGGAAAACGAAGTACAGGAGCCGTCCCTCTGCGTCCACGATGGGCAGGGAGTTCAGCTTGTGCTCCCAGATGATGTCGTTGGCTTCCTTCAGCGTGGTATCCGCAGGCGCGGTCACCAGCTTGTTCTTGGGCGTCATGAACGCCGTGACTTTGGTATGCACGTCCATGCGGGACACACGGTAGTCGCGGGAGGTGACGATGCCCAGCAGATGGCCGTTCGCGGAACCGTCGTCCGTGATCGCGATGGTCGAGAAGCCGTTGCGTTCCTTCAGTTCCAGCACGTCCTGCAGGGTCTTGTCCGGCGTGAGGTTGGAAGCGGAAGGCACGAAACCCGCCTTGTAGCTCTTGACGCGGGCGACCATGGCCGCCTCATCCTCCGCGGACTGTGCGCCGTATATAAAGGAAATGCCGCCTTCCTTCGCCAGGGCGATCGCCAGACGGTCGTCCGAAACCGACTGCATGATCGCGCTCACCAGCGGGATATTCAGGCTGATGGCCGGTTCTTCCTGACCCTTGCGGTATTTCGTCAGCGCGGTCTTCAGACTCACGTTCTGCGGAACGCAGTCCGGCCCGGTGTAACCGGGAATCAGCAGATACTCACTGAAGGTGTGACACGGCTCATTGTAGTAGTACGCCATCGACAGTTCCTCCCTGCTCGTGATAGATTCCGTTAATCATAATGGTTTTGGGCGCTTTTGTCAACCTCGCGATCGCCCTTGGCCATATTTGGAACGCAATTCAAATACATCCAAAATACATTTTTCTTTTCAGACCGCTATTGACAAATCTGTTCAGTTGATTTATCTTATACACAGCACACCATTGATGGAGAAGAGTAACACCCCTGTAATGCGGCAAAGAGAGCCGACGTTAGTGGGAATGCGGTGCGCATGGCGGGTGTGAATGGGCTCCTGAGGGCGCTCCGAAGGTATTGAACCGTAGGCGGCGACGGGATACGCACCCGTTATCAAGGCGTCGCATATCACAGTGTATGCGGAGAATGAGAACCAAGCTGAGTGGCACCACGGGAATTCCGTCTCAGCGCACAGTGTATGTGCGCTGAGGCGTTTTTTATTCCCTGTCCCCTGTGTCACGGCCGTCACGGGGAACAGCAATCATGAAGATAATCATTCATTATTGAAAGGAAGGTATCCACCATGAAGAAGTTGATCGCTCTCACCCTGGCAGTTATGATGCTCCTGTCCCTGACCGGCATCGCCGCCGCCGAAAGCAAGACGGCTTTCAAGATCGGTATCTGCAACTTCGTTGACGACGCTTCCCTGAACCAGATCATCGCCAACATCCGCGCCCGCCTCGCCGAAATCGAACAGGAGCGCGGCGTCAAAGTCGAGATCATGGAGGACAACTGCAATCTGGACGGCAGCGTGCTTGACCAGATCATCGCCAACTTCATCGCCAGCGAAGTCGACCTGATGGTCGGCGTTGCGACCCCGGTGGCCATGGCGATGCAGGGCAAAACCGAAGACTCCAAGCTGCCGGTCGTTTTTGCCGCGGTGTCCGACCCCGTCGGCGCCGGCCTGGTGGAAAGCCTGGAAGCCCCCGGAGCCAACCTGACCGGCACCTCCGACTATCTGGATACCAACGCCGTTTTCAACCTGATCTTCGCCCTGAAGCCCGAAGCCTCCAAGATCGCCCTGCTGTACAACCCCTCCGAGGACGCCTCTACCGCCCCCATCGAAGCGGCCAAGAAGATCCTGAGCGAAAAGGACGTCAGCTACAAGGAGTACAGCGGCGCGAACGTATCCGACGTGATGCTGGCGGCTGACGCCATCGTCGCGGACGGCATGGACGCGGTCTTCACCCCCACCGACAACACGATCATGGCCTCCGAGCTCTCCATCTACGAGACCCTCGCTTCCGCCGGCATCCCCCACTTCACCGGCGCAGATTCCTTCGCGCTGAACGGCGCCTTCCTGGGCTACGGCGTGGACTACGCGAACCTGGGCAGGGAAACCGCCGATACGGTCGCCGCGATCCTGCTGGACGGCGCCGACGCGGCTTCCACCCCCGTCAAGACCTTCGACAACGGCACCGCCACGGTGAACACGGAGATCTGCGAAATGCTGGGCCTCAACTACGACGAGGTGGCAGCGCTCTTCGCTCCCTACTGCATCAAGGTGCAGCCCATCACCACCGCCGAAAGCTTTGATGACATCAAGTAATCCTGCTGCCATCACCAATTCATCTGAAACAAGGGGATCATGACTTTGGACAAGATACTGGTATTGGGCCAGACGGCGCTCGAACTGGGCCTGGTTAATTCGCTGACGGTACTGGCGCTGTTTCTCAGTTATTCCATGCTGAACGTGTGCGACCTGTCCACGGATGGCTGCTTCACCCTCGGCTCCGCCGTCGGCGCCATCGTGGCGATCGCCGGATATCCCTGGCTGAGCCTGCCGGTCGCGATGCTGGCAGGCGCCGCCTCCGGCTTCATCACCGCCACGCTGCAGACGCGCATGGGTGTACAGAGCCTGCTGGCGGGCATCGTGGTGAATACGGGCCTGTATTCGGTCAATATGGCGCTGACGGGGAACAAGCCGACGCTGTCCATGAACAAGACGCCCACTGTGTTCCTGTTCGCCAAAGATCTGCTGAACGGCACGCCGCTCCAGGGCCAGCAGGCGCTGCTGGTGCTGCTCGCCGTCGTGATCCTCGTCATCCTCTTCCTCCGGCTGTTCCTTCGCACCAAGCTGGGCCTGGCCATCCGCGCCACCGGCAGCAACGCCGATATGGTGCGCTCCTCGTCGATCAACCCCAGCTTCACCACCACCGTCGGGCTGTGCGTATCCAACATGATGACCGCGCTCTCCGGCTGCCTGACCGCGCAGATGCAGAAGAGCTATGATATCAACAAAGGCTCCGGCATGCTGACGGTGGCTCTGGCGTCCCTGCTGATCGGCGGCGTCATCTTCGGGAAGGACAAGCGCATGACGCTCCGCCTGGTCGGCGCCGTGATCGGCGCTTTCCTGTTCCGTCTCGTCTATACGCTGGCCCTGCGCTTCAACATGCCCGCCTTCATGCTCAAGGCCGTGTCGTCCGTGATCGTCATCATCGCGCTGTCCGGCTCCTACTTCAAGGATCAGCTGCCCTTTATCCTGAAACGCCTTGGATTACGCGGAAAGGAGGTCACACAGGATGCTTCAGCTCGTTGACGTCAGCAAGACCTTCTATCCCGGCACCCCCAACGAACGCCTGGCGCTGGACGGCCTGACCCTGCACATCCGCAGAGGCGACTTCGTCAGCATCATCGGCGCCAACGGCGCGGGCAAATCCACCCTGTTCAACGCGATCTGCGGCAGCTTCTATCTGGACAAGGGCCAGGTCATCCTGGACGGCAGAGACATTACCATCACGCCGGAGCATCAGCGCGCGCGCGTGATCGGGCGCCTCTTTCAGGATCCCATGCGGGGCACCGCGCCGGATATGAGCATTGAGGAGAATCTTGCCCTGGCCGCCGGCATGGGCGGCTGGCTGTCCCATATCACCGCCTCTGACCGAAAAGCCTTCCGGGACCGTCTGGCGCTGCTGGACATGGGCCTGGAAGATCGAATGACCCAGCCGGTCGGCCTGCTCTCCGGCGGCCAGCGCCAGGCACTGACCCTGCTGATGGCCACCTATCAGACGCCCAAACTGCTCCTGCTGGACGAGCATACCGCCGCCCTGGACCCCGGCACTGCACAGAAGGTGCTGAACCTCACCCGTGAGATCGTCGCGGGAAACAGCCTGACCTGCCTGATGATCACGCACAACATGCAGTCCGCCCTTGACCTGGGCAACCGTACGCTGATGATGGACCAGGGGCGCGTGATCTACGATGTGAGCGGAGAAGAGCGAAATCACCTGACAGTGCACGACCTGACGGAAAAGTTCCGCGAGAAGTCCGGGCGCGAACTGAACAACGACCGCATGCTTCTCGGCCGGTAACCATTGGTAACCATTGTAGCAACAGATAACATAAATGGCGCAGTATCCGCCGGAAGGCGCGGTATTGCGCCGTTTGCTTTCATTGTTATCACATTGACAAAGCTCAGGCCTTCATGATATTATTTTTCCGCCAGAGACAGCGCTTATCCCGCCCGATCCGTCCCGACGCATTCACGGCGTGACGGGCGCTTCATCTGTCCTGCAGCCAAACGAGAATATGATGAGGAAACAGATATGTCCTACGATTTGACCCAGCCGCTGGTGATTGGCATCTCCTCCCGCGCGTTGTTCGACCTTGAGGAAGAAAACCGCATATTCGAGGAACGCGGCCTCAGCGAGTACGTTCAGTATCAGATGGACAACGAGAATACCGTCCTCAAAAAGGGCGTTGCCTTTCCCCTGATCCGCGCCTTTCTGCGCCTCAACAGCCTCGTGACCGACAGGCGGCTGGTGGAGGTCATCATCATGTCGCGGAACAGCCCCGATACCAGCCTGCGCATTTTCCGCTCCATCGAGCACTACGGCCTGGATATCAGCCGCGCGGCTCTGACCAGCGGCGCGCCGGTATCCCCCTACCTGAAGGCCTTCCAGACCGACCTCTTTCTTTCCGCTTACCGGCCGGACGTACAGGACGCCATCAATGCCGGGATCGCGGCCGGCGTGCTGCTGACGGATACGAAGACGGCTGACCAGGATCAGGATATCGGCCAGATCCGCATCGCGTTCGACGGCGACGCCGTGCTGTTCGGCGCGGAAGCCGAACGCATTTTCCAGCACGACGGCATCGAAGCCTTCCAGACCCATGAGCGCGAGCACGCCAACGATCCGCTGTCCAAAGGGCCGTTCGCCAATTTCCTCATGACCCTGTCCGACCTGCAGACCATGTTCCCGGACCGGGAACACGCTCCGATCCGCACGGCCCTGGTCACCTCCCGCAGCGCGCCGGCCCACGAACGGGCCATCAAAACGCTGCGCTACTGGCACGTACGGGTGGACGAAGCCTTCTTCCTGGGCGGGGTGCGCAAGCGCGAGATCCTGGAACAGTTCGGCGCGCACATCTTCTTTGACGACCAGCACGTGCATACCGATCCCGCGAGCGAGATCGCTCCTTCAGCCATCGTGCCCTATCGCACCGGCGACGACCCGGAAACGGATTGCCATGAATAACGCCTATCCGCGTCCGCAGCTGCAAAGGGACAGCTTTTTCTCCCTCGACGGCGCGTGGGAGCTGAACGGCCAGCCCGTCCGCGTACCGTATCCGCCCCAGGCGGCGCTGTCCGGCTGGCAAGGTGAAGTCCCGGAGGAACTTCATTACGTCAGGCGCTTCAGCCTTCCCGGGGATTTCACGGCAGCGGGAAAGCGGACGATCCTGCATATTGGCGCGGTGGATCAGACGGCACAGGTCTTTCTGAACGGACAACTCGTCTGTACGCACGAGGGCGGATATCTCCCCTTCGAGGCCGATATCACGGCATTGCTCCGCCCCGGCGTCAACGAATTGCGCGTCGACGCTGAAGACCGGCTGCTGCGCATTTATCCGTACGGCAAACAATGCAGGAAACCCCGCGGGATGTGGTACACGCCGGTTTCCGGCATCTGGCAGAGCGTCTGGCTGGAACAGGTGCCTGAGCGGTATATCACCCGCCTGGACATCTCCCCGGACTATGAGAGCGTGACGCTGACGGTGCACACGAACGACGGCCAGGGACAGGCGGAGGTGCTGATCGAAGGCATGCCGCCCGTATCGCTTCAGGCGGGCCGGCCCGTCCGCATCGCGATCCCCCGTCCGGAACTCTGGACGCCCGATTCGCCGCGCCTGTACGGCCTGCGCGTCTGCCTTGGACAAGACCAGGTGCGGAGCTATTTCGCGCTGCGCACCGTTTCCGTCGTCTCTGACCGTACCGGCAGGCCCGCCATCGCCCTCAACGGGCGTCCCGTGTTCCTGAACGCCCTGCTGGATCAGGGTTACTTCCCGGACGGGCTGTTTCAGCCGGAGGATCCGGAGGAATATGCACGCGACGTGGAGCGGGCGAAGCGCCTCGGCTTCAATACCCTGCGCAAACACATCAAGGTCGAGCCAGAAAGCTTTTACGCGGCCTGCGACCGGCTGGGCATG
Source organism: Christensenellales bacterium (assembly GCA_045113475.1). Lineage (GTDB taxonomy): Bacteria > Bacillota > Clostridia > Christensenellales > Aristaeellaceae > UBA4246. Next base: position 6,290 of record JBGUIY010000058.1, read on the forward strand.
CTGGTGATCCAGGACATGGTGAATGCCGGGCCCTACCACTACATCCGGGATACGGTACTGCCCAACGCGGGCCTGAAGTGCAGGCCCGACTTCGTGCCCGGCGGCAGACGGCGCAAAGCTTTTTTCGAGCAGCACTGCCGGGACATCCAGGATCATCTGCGCAATCATCCGTGCGTCGTCGCCTACACGATATTCAACGAAGGCTGGGGACAGTACGATACCAGCAGGATATACCGGATGCTCCGCGCCCGCGACACGTCCCGGCTCTACATTTCCTCCTCCGGATGGTTCAAGGGCTATGAGACGGATATCGACTCCGAGCATATCTACTTCCGCAACAGGGTGATCTCGCGAAAAAACCGCCCGCTGCTCCTTTCCGAATGCGGCGGCTACACTTACGACGCTTCCGCTTCTACACGGGAAACCTACGGATACGGAAAGACGGAATCCCCTGGGGAGCTGACCGCCCGCATCGAAACCCTCTACCGGGAAATGGTGTTCCCGTCCATCGAAAAGGGGCTGAACGGCGTCGCGTATACACAGCTCACCGATGTCGAAGGCGAGATCAACGGCCTGTATCCCTATGACCGGAAAACCTGCAAAGTGATCGAAGACCGGATCAGAGCACTTACGGACAGGGCCGCCCGGCGCTTTAAAGAACTTTATGATTTGGAGGATCGGCCATGATACCTGATATCGTATCGCGCTTCATGCTGAAGGGCACGCCGGTGGGCTGCATCGAATTCGGCTCCGGGCATATCAACCGGACCTACCTGGTCGTGACCAACGAGCCCCACCTGTACATACTGCAGGATGTGAACACCAGCACCTTCCCCGACGCGGAAGGGCTCATGCGCAACGTGATCCAGGTCACAGAACACATCCGCAGAAAGGTGGACGACCCGCGCCGAGTG
>JBGUIY010000059.1:0-2521 GCA_045113475.1 Christensenellales bacterium
GCCCTTCAGCGGCAGGTAGTAGTTCATCATGGAGAACATGCCCTTCTTCATCTCGCCGCCGTACCAGGTGTTGATGATGCACTGTTCACGGCTGGTGACGTTGAAGGCTACCACGGTCTCGGAGTTCAGGCCCAGTTCCTTGTAGTTCTCGCACTTGGCCTTGGAAGCGGTATAAACCACGAAGTCGGGCTTGAAAGCCTCTTCTTCTTCCCTGGTGGGCTGGATGAACATATTACGGACGAAATGGGCCTGCCAGGCGACTTCCATGATGAAGCGGATCGCCATGCGGGTGTCCTTGTTCGCGCCGCAGAAAGCGTCGACGACATACAGTTTCTTGCCGCTCAGCTGCTTCTTGGCCAGGTCGCGGATGACCGCCCAGGTCTCCTCAGACATGGGATGGTTGTCGTTCTTGTATTCGTCGGACGTCCACCACACGGTGTTCCTGGAGTTTTCGTCCATGACGATGTACTTGTCCTTGGGGGAGCGGCCGGTGTAGATGCCGGTCATCACGTTGACAGCGCCCAGCTCGCTCAGCTGGCCCTTGTCGTACCCGGTCAGGGTCGGATCCATTTCATCCTTGAACAGCTGTTCATAGGACGGATTGTAAATGATTTCAGTCGTACCGGTAATGCCATACTGCTTCAGATCGATATCAGCCATGGGTATCTACCTCTTTCTGTAATCAATTGCGCCTCTTTCAGGCAAATACAGTATAACACAAGCGTTTGCCCGCGTCAATTCGTCAAATTTGTCATAAAACGTAATACCGCGGATGCAGAGACAGCAGATTCTCTGCATCCGCGGCATCCTTTATAGCCGCCCGGGCGCGGGCGTTTCCGTCATTCTTTGCGCAGCGCGGGAGGCAGTTCCGTAATGCTGCCGTCGCGAACCATGGAGAAGCGGTCCATCGGATACTGCTTCAGGTTGTCGAGGATCCTGCGGTCGTCCGCTTTCCCGAGCAGATCGTCCCTGGCGCGGAGCACGATGTTTTCGGCCTGGTGCTTGGATGGGCCGCCGACGCAGCCGCCGGGGCAGATCATCCCCTCCACGAAGTCCACGTCCAGCTTGCCGGCCTTCAGGAGCATCATGGCCTTTTTGCACTCGTCTCCGCCCGCGCACGTCATCAGCCGGATGCCGGAGGGGTCCTCCCCCATCTCCCGCATCGCTTCCAGCACCGCGTCGGCCACGCCGCCGCTGCCGGCGAAACGCTTGCCATACACGGAGGCTTCCTGATAGTCTTCCTCCACCGGTTCCAGGGCGACGCCCCTGGAGTCAAGCAGGGCAATGATCTCGCCATAGGTCAGCGCATAATCCGCCGAGTCCGCCACAAAGCTGTTCAGGGTCTCGCCCTTTTTGGCGATGCAGGGACCGATGAACACGGTCACACAGTCGGGGTCCAGGGATTTGAGATACCGGGACACCGCCACCATGGGCGAGACCGTGGAGGATTTGTTTTCCTCATACACCTTGGGGAAGTGGTGCCGCAGCATGGAAATGAAGGCCGGACAGCAGGAGGTGGTCATGATACGCCCTTCCCTGCGCGCCTCGATCCATTCCACGGCCTCGAAGGCTGCGGTCATGTCGCCGCCCAGACCTACTTCCACCATATCCGCAAAGCCGATTTTCTTCAGCGCGGCGCGGATGGACGCCATGCCGATCTCCTTGCCGAACTGACCCTCCGTGGCCGGAGCGCACATGGCAACCACACGCCTGCGGGCCTTGATAGCCTTGATGATGTCCACGCAGTAGATCTTGGAATTGACGGCGCCGAAGGGGCAGCTGTGGATGCAGTGCCCGCAGTGAATGCACTTGGATTCGTCGATCTTGCAGATACCGGCGTCGTCATAGGAAATGGCGCCGACGGGGCAGGCCTTCTTGCAGGGGCGCTCCTGATGGATGATCGCCCCGAAAGGACAGGCTTTCGCGCACAGCCCGCAGGACTTGCACTTGTTGGGATCGATGCGCATCTTCGTATCGCCGGGGGCGATGGCCCCAAACCGGCAGGAGTTCAGGCACGCCTTGCCCAGGCAGAAACGGCAGATGTCCGATACGAAGTAATCCTGGATCGGGCAGTCGTCGCAGGCCGCGGGAATGACAGCGACCACGTTGTTGGTGGGATGCGCCGCCTCGGGGCTCAGGCCCATGGCCAGCCGGATCCGGCCGCGGACGATCTCCCGCTCCTTATAGACGCAGCAGCGGTACTGGGCCTTCGGCCCCGGGCTGACCTGCTCGACGATCTTTTCCGTGTTCTCCTGGTCCAGCGCGTCGTCCCACGCCAGGCGGCAGACTTCCCGCAGGATAAAGTGCTTCAGTTTCACAATGCTTGTGTCGTTCGTGATCATTTCTTCGACCCCCGCGTGTTCATCGGTCCGGCAGAATGCCAATTGTTTATCAATTATCGGGTTCTCAGTTCAACTGAACCGGGTACGGTTCTATCTGATTGTATCAGATTCCCGCCCGCTTTACAAGTGACGATTGGTATCCCGGCAAACCTCCGCCTGCGTCCGGGGATGTCTGCGGT
>JBGUIY010000060.1:0-11848 GCA_045113475.1 Christensenellales bacterium
CGTGGACTCCAACGCCATGGTAGGCCGCCTGGGACGCCGCACCGTAAACGGATACGAGCGTCTGCTGACCCTCCCCTGCACGGCTGAAAACAACTTCCTGCCCGCGCTGCCGGAGGACGCGCCTGACGCGCTGTACCTGTGCAGCCCGAACAACCCCACCGGCACCGCGTTCACGCGCAGCCAGCTGAAAATCATCGTGGACTGGGCGAAGGCTCACGGCACGCTGATCATTTACGACGCGGCTTATAAAGCCTATATCACTGAGCAGGACGTGCCCCACAGCATATTCGAGATCGAAGGCGCGCGCGAATGCGCCATCGAGTGCTGCTCGTTCTCCAAGGACGCCGGCTTCACGGGCGTACGCTGCGCCTATACCGTTATCCCGCGCGAACTGTCCGCCACGCTGGACGGCAGACAAATCCGCCTGGGCGATCTCTGGCGGCGGCGTTCGGAAAGCCGGTCCAACGGCGTTTCCTTCCCCGTTCAGTGCGCTGCCGCCGCGAGTCTGGACGATATCGGCCGGCCGCAGATCAAAGCGCTGGTGAACGGCTATCTGGCAAACGCCCGCATCATCCGCGAGGGGCTCACCGCCGCGGGCCTTGCCTGCTACGGCGGCGTCAATTCCCCCTATGTATGGCTGAAGACCCCCGGCGGCATGAGTTCCTGGGAATTCTTCGACGCACTGCTGCGCAAAGCGCAGGTGGTCGGCACGCCCGGAGCGGGTTTCGGCGCGGCCGGTGAAGGGTATTTCCGGCTCACCGCCTTCAACACGGCAGAAAACACAAAACGTGCTGTAGAACGCATCATCGAAGCATTTTGACGGAGGATATGATAAATGGTAAGGGCGATTGTCGGCGCTAACTGGGGCGACGAAGGCAAAGGCAAAATCACGGACCTGCTCGCGGAAGAGAGCGACATCGTCGTTCGTTTCCAGGGTGGAGCAAACGCGGGACACACGATCATTTCCGACCAGGGCAAGTTTGCTCTGCATCTGCTCCCCAGCGGCGTGCTTCATCCGGCCGTAGTCAACGTACTGGGCAGCGGCGTGGCGCTGGACATCACGGAAATGCTGGAAGAGCTGGACACCGTCCGCGCCCGGCTGGGCTTCACGCCGAAGCTGCTGATCTCCGACCGCGCCCAGGTGCTGACTTCCTACCATGTGGCGCTGGACTGCTATGAGGAGGAGCGCCTTGGCAAGGCCTCCTTCGGCTCCACCCATTCCGGCATCGCTCCTTTCTACGCCGACAAATACGCAAAGATCGGCCTCCAGGTCTGCCAGCTGTTCCATAAGGATCTGCTTCACAAGCGCCTGGTGAACGCCGTCAACCAGAAGAACGCCCTGCTGGACGCCCTTTACCACAAGGAGCCCCTGAACGCCGACGAGCTGACGGAGACCCTGTGGGTCCTCGGCCAGAAGATCAAGCCCATGGTCACCGACACGGCGGTCTACCTGCATGACGCCATCAGGGACGGCAAGCAGATCCTGCTGGAAGGCCAGCTTGGCACCCTGCGTGACCCGGATCACGGCATTTTCCCCTATACCACGTCCTCCTCCCCCCTCGCCGGCTACGCGCCGGTTGGCGCGGGCATCCCGCCCTACGCCGTTCAGGAGGTCATCACCGTCACCAAGGCCTATTCCTCCTGCGTCGGCGCGGGCCCCTTCGTCACCGAGCTGTTCGGCGACGAGGCTGAGGAACTGCGCCGTAGGGGCGGCGACGCCGGCGAATACGGCGCCAAGACGGGCCGTCCCCGCCGCGTCGGCTGGTTCGACTGCGTGGCTACGCGGTACGGCTGCATGATGCAGGGCGCTACCTGCTGCGCCCTCACCAACCTGGACGTGCTTTCCTATCTGGACAAAATCGCCATCTGCACCGGCTACAGGATCAACGGCGAGATCGTGACTCATTTCCCGGTCACGCCGCTGCTGGACGAGGCGAAGCCCGTTTATGAATACCTGCCCGGCTGGAAAACGGATATCCGCGGCATCCGCCGTTACGCCGACCTGCCAGAAGCCTGCCGCAATTACGTGGAACGCCTTGAGCGGGAGACGGGCGTGCCCTTCAGGTACCTGAGCAACGGCCCGCGCCGCGACGAGATGATCGATCGATGAGCGAACTCCCGTCCTACCGCAGGACGAGGATCGTCCGCACCTCCTTCCGTCCTTCCCAGCGCATCCTGATGATTTCCGACATTCACGGCCACGACGCCGTTTTCCGGAAGCTGCTCAGGAAGGCGGCATTCACCAGGGACGACGCGCTGGTGATCGTGGGCGACCTGCTGGAAAAAGGGACGGAAAGCCTGAAAGTGATCCGCACCCTGATGGCGCTGAAAAAGACCCATCAGGTCTACGTGCTGCTGGGCAACATGGACGCTTTCACGCTGCACCGGCTCCTGTCGGACGAACCTTTCTGGCGCGATCTGCTGTTTGACAAGGCGCCAGACATGATCCGCTGGTGGGGCGGGTGCCTGCTGGATGAGATGTGCCGCGAACTGGGGATCGAGCTGAACGAAGTCACCGACCGCGTCGCTGCCGTACGCCTGCTGCGTGCACATTTCGCCCCGGAGCTGGAATTTCTGACCGGTCTTCCAACGATCCTGGATACGCCCACCATCGCCTTCGTGCACGGGGGGCTGCCCCATCTCCGGCTCGACGAGCTGGAAGGCACGCTCAACGAGCCGTACCTAAAGAACGATGATTTCCTGTCCCAGGGGCTCTCTTTTGAGAAGTACCTGGCGGTCGGGCACTGGCCCACCGTCCTGTACAGGCGGGAGCTGATGGACATGTCCCCGCTGATCCTGAAAGACAGGCGCATCATCAGCCTGGACGGGGGCTGCGGCGTCAAGGAGAGCGGACAGCTCAACTGCGTGATCATGCCTGACGCAGGGAGCGAGGCATTCAGCTTCGTCTTGGCCGACGGCCAGCCGCACATCGTGGCGCGGCAGCCGCAGGAAGCGAGCAAAGAATACAGCTGCATCCACTATTTCGACCGCAAAGTCGAAGTGCTGCGGCGCGGAGAAGCGTTTACAGAGGTCCGCTATCACGGCCGGACGGTACACGTGTGCCTACCGCCGCGATGGACACGGACGATCCGGGGCAGCTCGTCACCGATATGACGGACTACCGCCTGCCGGTGAGACCCGGCGATGAAATGAGCCTCATCTTGACCTGCGGCGGGGAAGCCTACTGCCGCAGGAACAATATACTCGGCTGGTATAAAGGAGAATTCACATATGCTTCAGAAGATCAATAACGATTATCTCTACCTGGGCCAGGACGACGACCGTCTGGCGCTGTTTGAGAACATTTATCCCATTCCCCGCGGGGTCAGCTACAATTCCTATCTGCTGCTGGACGGGCAGACCGTCCTGCTGGATACTGTTGACTGGTCCCGGGGAGAATCCTTCCTGAACGATCTTTGCGCGGCGCTGGACGGCCGCCAGCTGGATTACGTGATCGTAAACCACATGGAGCCTGACCACGCCGGTACCCTCATGTCCGTGCTCACACGGTATCCGGAAGCCAGGGTTGTCATGACCAAGAAAGCCCAGCAGATGTTCGGCCAGTTCTTCGATATGGACATTTCCGGCCGCTGCGTGACCGTCAGTGAAAACGGCATCCTCACAGCCGGCAAGCACACCTTCCGCTTCGTCACCGCGCCCATGGTGCACTGGCCTGAGGTCATGGTCACCTTCGACGAGACCGACGGAATCCTCTTTTCCGCAGACGCTTTCGGCACCTTCGGCAGCCTGCACGGCAAGCTGTACGCGGATCATGTTGCTTTCGAGCGCGACTGGCTGGACGACGCCCGCCGCTATTACGCGAATATCGTCGGCAAGTACGGCGCCCCGGTTCAGACCCTGCTCAAAAAGGCTTCCGCCCTGCCGATCAGATTGATTGCTCCGCTGCACGGCCCCATCTGGCGCGAAAACCTTTCCTGGTTTATCGGTAAGTACGACCTGTGGAGCCGCTACGAGCCCGAAGACAATACCGCGGTCATCTTTTCCGGTTCCGTATACGGCCATACCCACGCCGCCGCTGAACAGCTGGCGCAGAAACTCACGGAGCGCGGCCTGCGCGACGTCCGGGTTTACGACGCTTCCAAAACCGACCTCAGTATCCTCGTTTCCGAAGCATTCCGCTGCAAGGCCCTCATTTTCGCCGCTTCCACCTACAACAACGGCATTTTCACCCCTATCGAGACGCTGATCCACGACCTGCAGGCCCATGACCTGCAGAACCGCGTGTTCGCCCTGATCGAGAACGGCTCCTGGGCCCCGAACAGCGGAAAGCTGATGGCCGAGAAGCTCTCCGCCCTCAAGCGCTCCTCCAAGGCCGGCGAAACCCTGACCCTGCGTTCCGCCCTCAAGGCCGACCAGACAGCTCAGCTGGACGCCCTTGCCGACGCCGTCGCCGGAGCCGTCAAATAACCATAACCGTTACATAAAGGAGTTTTTATATTGAGTACATCCCGTTTCGCACTGTTCGTTGATCTTGAAAACTGCGGTGCCAAGGTCGCGACCCTGAACAGCATCCTCGAAAAAGTCAAGATCCGCGGCGATATCCTGCTGGGCAAGGTATACGGCTATACCGACAGCTACAAAGACCTGAAGGAGCTTCTGCTCAGCAATACCTTCACCGTCGTTCCTTCCATCCGTTACGGTATCAGCCAGAAGAACAACGCCGATATCCTGCTGGTCGTGGACGCGCTGGAGGTCGCCTATACCAACCCGCTGATCGACTCTTTCTGCATCGTGTCCGGCGACAGCGACTATACCCCGCTGGTGGGCCGGCTGAAGGCCATGGGCAAATTCGTGCTCGGCATCAGCCGCAGCGAAGTCGCCAGTTCCATATTCATCAACGCATGCAACGAATTCCAGTTCCTGGAGTCCGTCAAATCCACCAGCCGCGCCGTCCGCACGCGCCGCGGCAAATCCGGCAGCGCTGACGAGCCCGCCGACCTGAGCGCCCTGGGCAAGGTCATCGAATCCATCATCACCGAGCAGGCGGACGAGGATGGTATGTTCGCCAGCGAACTGAAGGGTATCCTCCTGCGCCTGCAGCCCGACTTCAACGAAAAAGCCTACGGCTGCGCCACCTTCGGCAAGCTGCTCAGCAAGCTGGAACAGGAAGAGAAGGTCATTACCGTCAAGTCGGACAATTTCAACGTGGTCGTTTCCCTGAATCAGGACGCGCCTGGCCGCTCCGCTCCGCAGCTTACCGCGGCGAACTGGAAGCAGGTCTTCCAGGAGCAGCTCAATCACTATAAGGACGACGGCTTTGAGCGCATCAATCCTTCGATCCTCAAGGCCGATATCCAGGCGGCCTATCCTGATTTTCAGGAAAAGAACGTAGGCTTCAAGCGTTTTTCCGACCTGCTCAAGGAGCTTGAAAAGTCCGGCATCCTCAAACTGGACATCGACGAGCAGAAGAACCTGCTGGTCAGGATCATCTGACAGGAGGCCGCAGATGAACGTCCGCTCCATCATCAGCCTGCTTTGCGCGCTGCTGATCCTGACGGCGACGCCTGCGTACGCTGTCGAGCCTGACACAGATCAGAATCCCCGCTCACGCATCGCAGCCTATGCCCTGCAGGTCCACGACTATACCTGGACGCTCCCGGAAGAGGAAGGCGTGATCCTGCTGTACAACCGCAACTACTTCGCGCGTACCAACGGCAACAGGCTCATTTTTGACATCACTCCTCCCTATGTGGCGTACGGCACCATCCGGGGCATCCCCTATTCCCTTTCCGTTTACGGGAACGGACGGGAGACAACCTATGCCAGGTACCTGGAGCTGTCCGCCGCGCAGCGGGCCGAGATCGCCAATATCTACAATTACAGGAATTTCGGCGAACGGATCAGCATGAAGTACGGCATGAGCTGCGCAACGTTCCTCTCGGACTGCCTGCGCCGCGGGTTTTCAGCCGATCCGCCGCCCGTGATAGACGGCGTGACCAGCCTGATGTCCGATCTGCGCTGGAAAAGGTATTTCACCTTCGGCAAAAGAGGCTGGAAGGATTTCGAAAACCTGCGGACGGCGGATTTCCTGTTTTCCGCGGACCACGTGATGCTGGTGATCGAAAATGATCCGGAGCAGCAGCGCCTGCACGTCATGGAGCAGACGCCGCCCGATCACGCGGTGGCGAACTGCGAAAACATCACCGACGTCACCATTACCCTCCGCTATCGCGGCAACCCGACCCAAATGCAGGCCAAACGCCTGTGCATGGAATGCGAAGCCTGCCTGCAGGCCACCACTGGCACCCAGTACCGATGGGCAGATTACCAGGAGCTCGGCATGCAGAATTACCGCGCTGTTTTCGTCAGATATCCGGAAGAAACCGACTGACGGCCCACCCAGACACGCGAAAGGAGAAGCGAACATGAAAGACTGTCTTTTCTGCAAGATCATCAGCGGCTATATCCCCAGCACCAAGGTTTACGAAGACGCAAACTGCTACGCCTTCAGGGACATCAACCCCCAGACACCGGTCCATGTGGTGCTGGTGCCGAAAAAGCACGTGCACGGCCTGGACGAAGCTGACGGCCTGACCGACACCGAGCTGGCTTCCCTGGTCCGCGCCGCTTCAGCTATCGCCCGCCAGGAAGGGCTGGACAAGACCGGCTACCGGCTGATCTCCAACTGCGGCGACGACGCCTGCCAGTCTGTCGGGCATCTGCATTTCCACGTGCTCGGCGGCCGGAAAATGGCTGAGTCCATGGCTTAAAGGAGGCTGATCCGATGACCTGGTGGCAAGCGATCCTTTTAGGTGCCGTACAGGGTCTGGGCGAGTTCCTGCCCATCTCCTCCAGCGGACATATCATGTTTTTCGAGCAGCTGCTCAACATGCAGATCAATGAAAATGCCATGATGCTGGTGACCGTGCTCCTTCATGTAGGTACATTGCTGGTCATCCTGATCGTGTTCTGGAAGGACTGGCTGGATATCCTGAAGCATCTTTTCCATTCAAAGACACTGCTCTGGCTGATCATTGCCAGCCTGCCGGCGCTGGCCGTCAAGCTGCTTCTGGGCGATCTGTTCGACAAACTCAACGCCGGCGGCATGCTGGGCATCTTTTTCCTGGTGACGGCGGTCATGATGTGGCTGATCCAGCATCTCAGCGGCGGCCGCCACATTTCCCGCAGCGGCGAGGTCAAATGCAAGCACGCTGTCGTCATGGGCTGCTTCCAGGCCCTCGGCATGATGACCGGCGTCAGCCGCAGCGGCTCCACCACCCTGGGCGGCGTCGCGACCGGCCTGAGCCGCAAATCCGCCATCAAGTTCTGCTTCATGATGAGCGCCCCGGCCGTGCTCGGCAGCCTGCTGGTGGAAGGCAAAGAAGCCTATGAAAAACACGCTTTCAGCGCCATCGGCAGCATGCTGGTCCCGATCGTACTGGGAATCGTAGTCGCTTTCATACTGGGCATGCTGTCCGTGCGTTTCATGCTGCGGCAGATCGAACGCATCAGCTACAACGTGTTTGCTGTATATATGGGCGTGATCGGCATCGTTACCATCATCCTTCAGGTGATCGGTTTCGGCGCCTTCACGTCGCTGGGACTGGGCTGATGATAAAGGAACCTTCAGCTGAACCTCTCGATGAGGTCAGTATTTCGCAGGAAGTCGTGGATCAGCTGATCAAAGCGCGGACCATGGAGGAATACATCGCCATTGCCGCGGAGCACGGCATCGACTGGAATGAACTGGACGACGAATGGCTGGAAGCCATCGTCAGCGGAGACGTGAGTGAACTGCTGTGGCGGCAGCAGCGCCGCCAGCGCAGAGCCGGGAGGAAAAAGAATGCGGATCGGGTTTGATCAGGAAAAGTATACCAAACTGCAGTCCAAGCACATCGCCGAACGCATCGAGCATTTCGGCGGCAAGCTTTATCTGGAATTCGGCGGCAAGCTGTTCGACGACTATCACGCTTCCCGCGTACTGCCGGGCTTTATGCCCGACGCCAAGATCCGGATGCTCGCCCAGCTGAAGGAGCAGGTCGAGGTCGTGATCGTCATCAACGCCAACGACATCGAAAAAAGCAAGATCCGCGGCGACCTCGGTATCACCTATGACCTGGACGTCCTGCGCCTGATCGACGCCTTCCGCGATTTCGACCTGTACGTAGGCTCCGTGGTGCTCACCCGGTTTGCCGGCCAGGCAACGGCAGAGCAGTTCGAACAGCGTCTCCAGGCCCAGGGCGTACGCGTTTACCGCCATTACCCCATCGCTGGCTATCCGACGGACGTGAGCCATATCGTTTCGGACGAAGGCTTCGGCCGCAATGACTATATCGAGACGACGCGGCCCCTGGTGGTCGTTACCGCGCCGGGCCCCGGCAGCGGCAAGATGGCCACCTGCCTCAGCCAGGTCTACCATGAACACCGCCGCGGCCTGAAGGCCGGCTACGCCAAGTTCGAGACGTTCCCGATCTGGAATCTGCCGCTCAAGCACCCCATCAACGTCGCCTACGAAGCCGCCACAGCCGACCTTTCCGACGTGAATATGATTGACCCCTTCCATCTGGAAGCCTACGGCACGACCACGGTCAACTATAACCGCGATATAGAGATCTTCCCCGTCCTGAACGCGCTGTTCGAGCGCGTCTGGGGCGCGTCGCCCTACCGTTCTCCAACGGACATGGGCGTGAACATGATCGGCTACTGCATCTCGGACGACGACGTCTGCCGCGCCGCAGCCCGGCAGGAGATCATCCGCCGCTGGTACGCCGCGCGCTGCGCGAATCTGGACGGCCTGGCGCCCAAGGAGCAGGCGGACAAGATCGGGCTGCTCATGCGCCAGCTGAACATCACGGAAGTGGAACGCCCTGTGATCGGGGCCGCGCGTCAGCGCTCTTTGCTGACAGACCAGCCCGCCCTGGCCATTCAGCTGGCGGACGGGGAACTGGTGACCGGCAAAACCTCTGCCCTGATGGGTCCCTCCGCCGCGGTCATCCTGAACGCGGTCAAGCGCATCGCAGGCATTCAGAAGGATGTCCACGTCATTGCGCCGGAGGTCATCGAACCCGTACAGGAGCTGAAGTGCCGCTATTTGGGCAACCACAACCCGCGCCTGCACTCCAACGAGGTGCTGATTGCCCTGTCTGTCAGCGCCGCAACCAACGATACGGCCGCCAAAGCGCTGGCAGCCCTTCCCCTGCTCAAAGACTGCGAAGCCCATGCGACCGTGATGCTCTCCGCCGCGGACGCGGATACTTTCCGGCGTTTGGGCATCCGGGTCACCAGTGATCCGGTTTATCAGGGGCACAAGCTTTTCCATAAGTGATCATTTGATGAGGAGCGCGCAATGAATCCACTTTTCAATGCGGACTGGCTGGCCGGTGAAGCGAACTATCAGGAAGCGATGGACAAGGAGATCCTGCCCTATCTTCAGGCGCGGGAGCAGAAGCTCACCGTCAGCGGTGAAGGCGGGAAGCCGCTGTATACCGTCAAGTTAGAAGCAGAGGATCCCGTCGGAAGCATCCTGATCGTACATGGCTTCACCGAAAACGCCTTTAAATACGCCGAACTCGTCTATTCACTGCTGCATAACGGCCTTAACGTGGTCATTTACGACCAGCGCGGCCACGGCCGCTCCTGGCGCAGCGAGGGTATCCAGGATCTGTCTACGACGCATGTGGACGATTTCAGCCAGTATGTGACCGATATGGAAGCGGTCATAGCGCAGGCACTCACAGGCTTCCCCAAACCCTGGTATGTTTTTGCCCATTCCATGGGCGGCGCCGTAACCTCGCTGTATCTCGAAAAGCATCCGGATACGTTCGCGCGGGCTGTCCTATGCGCTCCGATGATCGCGCCGGACCGCGGCGGTGTCCCTATGCCCGCCGCCAGGCTGCTTTGCAGCAGCGCGTCTCTGCTGGGAAAGGCCAAGGCGCGGCTGATCGGCTCCAAGCCTTATTCCGGACCAGAGGACTTCGACACTTCCTGCGCCACAAGCAGGGCCAGGTTCGACTGGTACGACGGTGTCAAGGCAGCGCATCCCGAATTCAGCAACAACGGCCCGACCTTCGGATGGACCCGGGAATCCCTGAACGTGACAGACAGGATCCTTGCCCCCGGCGAGGTGGAAAAGATTACCTGTCCCGTACTCCTGTTCACTGCCGGGCAGGATCACAGCGTTCTGCCTGAAGCGCAGGCCAGGTTCGTCGAACGCCTCAAAAACGGCACACGGAAAGTGGTCAACGATGCGAGGCACGAGATCTACCGGTCCACCGACGAAGTATTCTTCCCCTGGTGGCATGAGATTCTGAGTTTTATCAAACAAGATGCATAACATAAAAGAGCGAAGGCGCGTTCCTTCGCTCTTTCTCTTTGATTGTAGAGATTTTATTTTCCGAGACCGGAGATCAGCGTTTCAAGCACGCCGCCCAGGCCGGAGGACAGGCTGTTCTGAAGGATCGAGCCGACGTTCAGGCCTTCGCTGTCCTCCACCGCCTTCCCCTGCAGCAGGTTCAGCGCCAGCTTTTTGTTTTCGGCGGATGCGCTGCGGTAGGCGTCGATCAGCTTCTTTTCCGTCGCGGTCAGGGTATACTCCGTTTGCTTCGCTGCCGCCGGCTTTTTGGCGGCAGTTGTTTTCCCTACTGCGGGCTTTTTGGCTGCTGCAGCCGGTTTTGCGGCCGTGGGTTTTGCCGCCGACTTCGGACGCGCTGTCTTGGCGGCGTCCAGCAGGGACTTCTGCGTCACGCCCGTCACCTTGGCGATGGCCTTCAGCTGGGTATCCGTCGGCACGTCCAGCCCGCGCTCGGCGCGGCTGATGTCGTTGGCAGCCAGGCCGTTCCCCGCTTTTTTCGCCAGCTGTTCCTGGGTCAGGCCGGACTGTGAACGGGCATCCTTCAGCAACGTGGAAAGCTTGCTCATATGTAGGCCTCCTTCATTTTGTTCATAAAAACCGTTCAGCCAACCGGCTGAACGGCAGAATTACAGAATATACTTCTTGGTGTCGAGGGTCTTTTCCGCTTTCAAATGATCCTTGACATACTGCTCGGTGATGGTTAGATACACGTCAGGCGCGTCACCGCCGCCCGCGTTGAAGGATACGTCTTCCAGCAGCTCCTCGAAAATGGCGTGCAGGCGGCGCGCTCCCAGATCCTCGTGCGTCTCGTTTTCCATCAGCGTGATCCGGGCGATCTCCCGCAGCGCGTCGTCCTCGAAGGTCAGGTGTACGTGGTCCACCTCCAGAAGGGCGGCGTACTGGCGGGTCAGGGCGTTGTCCGTCTGCGTCAGGATGTTGACAAAGTCATCCTCTGTCAGCGACTTCAGCCGTACATGCACCGGGAAGCGGCCCTGGAGTTCGGGAATCAGGTCCGTGACCTTGGACACGTGGAAAGCGCCCGCGGCGATGAACAGCATGAAATCCGTACGCACAGCGCCGTACTTGGTATTGACGGTACTGCCCTCCACGATGGGCAGGATGTCGCGCTGGACGCCCTCGCGGGACACGTCGGGGCCGCTGCCGCCGCCGTGGCCGGCTACCTTGTCGATTTCGTCCAGGAACACGATGCCGCTCTGCTCCGTGCGCCGCACGGCTTCCTCCTTCACGGCGTCCTCGTCGATCAGTTTATCGGATTCCTGCGCGATCAGGATATCCCGCGCTTCGTGCACCTTTACCCGGCGCAGCTTGGTGCGCTTGGGCATCATGCCACCCATCATGTCGCCGATGTTGATGGACGCGCCTCCGACTTCCAGCTGGGGCGCCTGATCCTCGACCTCGATCTCGATCTCGTTGTTCTCGAGCTCGCCGCGGCGCAGCTGGTCCCTGAGCTGATCCTTCCGGCTGGCGTACTGACGCTTTTCCTCTTCGCTCTGCTGCGGCTGCTCGCTGTTTGTG
>JBGUIY010000061.1:0-3193 GCA_045113475.1 Christensenellales bacterium
ACCTCATCCTTACCAAGGATGCGCTCTACCGACTGAGCTACATCAGCAACGGCGTCATTATAACAAAAGAGCATGAAAGTGTCAACCACTTTTTTGAGGTTTTTGGCACTGTTTTTTTGTGACCGATCAGATGGCAAGCCGGATCAAATGATTTCGGCCCGTTTAAAAACGCGCTGCCGGATATGCGGGATTCGCTTTTTCATGGAATCACGTGGGTTTCCGGTGCTTTGTGACGCCTATTTTTTTGTCTTTTCGGCGTCTGTGTCATTGCATCGGCACATAATTTATGGTAAGATGATGTTTGTTTCCTGCACTTGCGCAAGCATGGCGGAACAGAAGCGGAAAGGAGCCCCTTTTTCATGGATTCAAGGCGCACGATCGCGGATACCCTGCTGAATACTATCAAAAGCTGCTATCCGGAGGCCCAGGGCCTGCCGGAAGACCTGTACGGTTTTCTGGAAGTCCCCCCGGACAAAGCCATGGGCGATTACGCCTTCCCCTGCTTCCGTCTGGCCAAGGTGCTGCGCAAGGCACCGCCGCAGATCGCGGCACAGCTTTCAGCCGCCTACGATCAGCCTGAACTCGCGGAGGCGCAGGCTGTCAACGGATATCTGAACTTTTTCCTGAACCGTGGGAATTTTGCGCAGCAGACTCTGGACAACGTACTTGCCGCCAAGGATCGCTGGGGCGCTTCGGATATCGGAAAAGGCAAAACCGTATGCATGGACTATTCCTCCATCAACATCGCCAAGCGTTTCCATATCGGGCACCTGTCCACGACGGTCATCGGCAACAGCCTCAAGCGTATTTACGATTTTCTGGGCTGGCGCACCGTTTCCATCAATCACCTGGGCGACTGGGGCACGCAGTTCGGCAAGATGATCTGCGCCTACAAGCGCTGGGGCGATAAAGAGACGGTGGAGCGCGAAGGCGTGGACGAAATGACCCGCCTGTACGTGCGTTTCAATCAGGAGGCTGAAAAGAATCCGGCGCTGGAGGACGAAGGCCGCGCCTGGTTCAAAAAGATCGAAGACGGAGATCCCGAAGCCCTCGAGATCTTCCACTGGTTCAAGGATGTTACCCTGAAGGACGCGATGCGCGTATACGACATCCTGGACGTTCATTTCGACAGCTATGCCGGCGAAAGCTTTTACGCCGACAAGACCGGCCGCGTGGTGGAAGAGCTGGAGGCCAAAGGCCTGCTGAAGGATTCCGATGGCGCGAAGATCGTGGACCTCGAAGAGTACAACATGCCGCCCTGCCTGATTCTCAAGTCCGACGGCGCGACGCTGTACCACACCCGTGACCTGGCGGCCGCCCTCTACCGCAAGGATACCTATCACTTTGATCTCTGCCTGTACATCGTGGCCTATCAGCAGGATCTGCATTTCCGCCAACTGTTCAAGGTGCTGGAACTGATGGGCTATGACTGGGCCAAGGACCAGATGAAGCACGTTTCCTTCGGGATGGTCTCCTTTGAAGGCCAGGCGCTGTCCACGCGCAAGGGCGTCATGATCCTGCTGGACGACCTGCTGAACCGTGCCCAGGAAAAGGCGCTGGACATCATCAACGAAAAATCCCCCAATCTGCCCGACAAGGAAACGGTGGCGCGGCAGGTGGGCGTCGGCGCCGTCGTCTACGCCACGCTGCAGAGCAACCGCATCAAGGACATCGACTTCTGGTGGGACCGCGCCCTCAACTTCGACGGCGAGACCGGCCCCTATGTGCAGTACACCTGTGCGCGCTGCGGCTCCGTGCTGCGCAAGGCGCCTGCCCTGGGGGATACCGCGCCTGACTATTCCGCCCTGGACAACAGCGAAGCCCAGCAGCTTCTGCTGCTGCTTTCCCGCTTCCCGGACGCTGTCAGGGACGCCGCGGACAAGTATGAGCCCTCCATGGTCACCCGTGCCACCACGGAGCTGGCCAAGGCGTATAATAAATTCTACTACGAACACCGCGTTCTGGATGAAGCGGATGCAGCGGGCACCAAAGCGCGGCTGCTGCTCACCGAGGCTGTGCACAACGTCATCCGTACCGGGCTTTACCTGATTGGCGTGGAAACGCCCGAGCGCATGTGATCTGATATCGTTACTGTCCTACTCACCAAATCCATCGAACTCAGGAGGGTATATGCGCTTTTCCAAAATGCAGGGCATCGGCAATGATTTCATTATCATTAACTGTTTTGAGGAAGACGTGCCGGATCCGTCCCGCCTGGCGATCCAGATGTGCCGAACCCATTACGGCGTCGGCGCGGACGGCCTGGTGCTGCTGGAGCCGGCGGACGGCGCGGACGTCAGCATGCGCATCTTCAATGCAGACGGTTCCGAGTCGGAAATGTGCGGCAATGCGCTCCGGTGCATCGGCAAGTATATGTATGAGCGCGGCATGACGGATCAGAAGCAGCTGTCCGTACTCACCCGCGGCGGCATCCACGAGCTTTGGATGACCGTTGAGGAGGGTGTTGTCACCTTCGTGCGCGCTGACATGGGTTCGCCGGAGCTGTCGCCCCGGCACATCCCCGTGGATCTGCCCGGCGAGATCGTGCTGAAGCACCGCCTGCAGATGATGGGCCAGACGATGTTCATCACCTGTGTGAATATGGGAAATCCGCATACCGTGATCTTTGTTCGCGATCCGGAGGTCATCGACCTGCCGGTGCTGGGCCCCATGATCGAGCATCATCCCCTGTTCCCCCGGCGTACCAACGTCGAGTTTGTCCGCGTCATCAAGCGTGACGTGCTGCAGATGCGCGTATGGGAGCGCGGGGCCGGAGAGACCCTGGCCTGCGGCACCGGCGCCTGCGCCGCGCTGGTAGCGGGCGTGCTGACAGGCAGCTGCGACCGTTCGGTACAGATGAAGCTGGCGGGCGGCAACCTGGGCCTGCAGTGGAACGCGGCGGATAACCACGTGTATATGAGCGGCGAAGCGAACTTCGTGTTCGACGGCATTTGGGAAGAGAGGGTATAAGAGCATGCGCATCAACGCTTATCTCGCGGGCATGAACAAGGCTTACCTGTTTGCCGAGATCGCGGCGAAGGTCGCGGACTATGTCAAGAAAAACCCGCCCCGTGAAATCATCCGCCTGGGCATCGGCGACGTGACCCGGCCGCTGGCGCCCCACGTGGCGCAGGCGTTTGCCGACGCGGCGCTCGCCATGGGCACCCCCGAAGGGTTCCGCGGCTACCCGCCC
>JBGUIY010000062.1:0-2983 GCA_045113475.1 Christensenellales bacterium
ACTGCGGCGCGGGCACCATCACGCTGTCCGCCGCGCGATATGTCGCCTCCGCCGTGGGCATCGAGATCGTGCCGCCCGCCATCGAGAACGCGCGGCGCAACGCGGAGATCAATCATATCGAAAACGTGCGCTTCCTGTGCGGCGACGCGGCCCGGGAGATCCCGGCGCTGCTCGCGCGCGGCGAGCGCTTCGACGCCGCCATACTCGACCCGCCCCGCAAGGGCGCGGAGGCCGACCTGCTGCGGGCCCTCGCCCGCGCCCGCATCCCCACGGTCAGCTACGTCTCCTGTAACCCCGCCACCCTCGCCCGCGACGTAAAGGCGCTGTGCCAGATGGGCTACGCCTTCCAACGGGCCCAACCCGTGGACATGTTCCCCTGGACGGGACACGTCGAGACCGTCTGTTTACTAACACATAAAGGCTGAAAAGGGCCGCGAAACGCCTGAAATCAAGGGCTTTCCGTCACCGGAGCCGATGGGCTCCGGGTGATGGGGGCCCTTCTTTTATTGGCTCTTCACGGAAAGTTGTGGGATTCGAGCCAAGCGACAGGGAGAGCGAGGTAGCGAATGAGGGTAAAGAAGTACTCGTCGTCCCTGTAGCCGTAAGGCCTGCAAGGACGGCGTTTCGCTTCACGACGAAAACGAGGTCGTATCGGAAATCCTGTCTCAGACCGGCTTCGATTCCATTTTTCACTGATCGCGCACTTTGAGAAGCAGAAGTATGGAGAAGCAGCACGTCAGCGTCGTCGTGCCAACGATGTCGTGCATAAGGAACCCTCATGGGGCGCGTAACCCACGTCAGGAATCGGGCGTGAGCTTTGGGTTGGGATGCCCATAGTTGTCATCCAGGATATTCCCGGCAAAGCAGGCGGGAACGTCCTGGATGACCTCGCCGCCGAATACCGCGGACAGCATTTCCAGCACTCCACGTTATTCCTTCAGCAGAAACTGGTCAAACCCCGTCGCCTCCAAAATCTCCCGAACCTCATCGCTCACGCCGGTCAGTTCAAAGTTATCCTTGTCGTCCAGCGACTTGTACATCATCAGAAGCACGCGCAGACCAGCGGAGGAGATGTAGGGCATACGGCTCACATCGACGTGGATCGCCTGTATATCACTGCCCGCGTTCTGGAACTGCTTCAGCAATTCAGGAGCAGTGATCGTATCCATGCGGCCCTGTATGGAGGCTTCAAAGGTTCCATCCTTCACGCTGGCTTCAACCTTGAAGGGAAGATTCCTGTCAACAGGCGTCTCGGCCACATTCTTCGCCACTGTGAGCTCCCAGAACATCATTTTCTTGAATACATCCCGCACTGCGGATTCCGCTTCGGGTGTCCCTTTGAGCGACGCAATCTGATCGGGAAGATAATCGGCCATGCAGATTTCATGAAGCTCAAAGCCCATCTTTCGGATAAATGACCGCACCTTCCCATCGTCGGGATCAAAGAACACGTTGTCATTGAACTTGACATCCGCCGTCGTTGCGGCGGCGCGGTTTGTGACAGACGCGTACAAGGCGGTCAGTGTGGGATCGTTGTTCAACGTGGCGGCCACAACCTCCTTGTCATAAAGGAAGTAGGCCCTGTCCGTGATGACCCAGCTCCCGCCATGCTTCTGAAGGAGGCGGCGGAGGTTGGAAAACACTTCTTCCAATTCGGATTGCACGAAGTACATCAGAAGCCCTTCCGTAGCCACAAGGAGGCCACGGCTGTTACCGGGAAGCGCGGCCTCAAGGGATTCGTAATTGGTCGCGTCCACCGCATGATACGAGATCGATTCATTCTTTCCAATAATGGATTCCACCGCGGGGCCCATGGCGTCAATCACAGCGGGCAGATCGCATCCAAAGTATGTCCTCCCCTCGCGGGACAGTCGAAGGCCGCGGGAAGTATAGCCGCAGGGCAGGTCCACGATCTGCCGGTCCCGCATCTGTTCAATCAACCGGTTCATCGCCTGGAACCGCGTCTCAATCAAGATCATGTACGCGGGAAAGAGCTTCTTGACCTGCTCTTGCAGCTCCTTCGGGAGGGGCTTCTTCGACATCTGCGCGCCGAAGGGCGGAAAGCCCAGGACATCAAGGAGACGCTGCGCGTCCTTGTCCCCCGCAGCGGCGTTGAGCTGTACACAGGATTTGGCTGTGTTGAACACAGGATTGACCAGTTCTCTCAATTCCTGATTATTCATATATACCTCCAAATTATATCGTTCATATCGTTTTGCCCGGCGCGGCGATGTCGAGGCAGTGGTCATCATTGGGGTTCTGACAGCCAATGCATTACAACAACCCCAAATCTGTAATCAGTCCGTTTTCTGGCGTGACGTAGCAGGATTCCGGTTCACGGACATAGGCGATGCCGTGGCGGGAAAGCTGGTCCAGGAAAGCGTCCACATACACGCCGCTTTCAAAGGCGCGGACGATTTCAAAGTGGAAGCAGCCTCCGGTGGCGGAGATGTACAGCGTGACCGTGCTGAAATTCCGGTCGATGTTGGTGGCCATGTACTTGGTGCACACGATCTCGCGGCCATATTCGCCGGCCTTGAGGCCGCCCACATAGTCGATCATGTAGGTATCGTTGGTGGAGTTCTTCTGGAAATCCAGATAGGGCAGCCTTCCGGCGAAGTTGGGGATGGCGGCGCTCATCTTGCGAAGGGCCCCGCCCATTTGGTTGGCGATGTATCTGGCCGGCTCCGGTACGTTGGCCTGCTTCAGCAGGGCGCGGGCGCGCTAGGCCTGTTCCTCAAAGGACAGGCCGCGCATCTCCTCCATGCGATAGGGCAGCCGCAGCGCGCCGGAGCAGTTCTTGAAGGTGTTCTCCGCGCCCAGGTGACGGCGCAGGGAGGCGGGCACCAGCGCGCCCACGGTCTGTTCGTTGTCGGGATGGACGGCCTGCACCGCGCCGGCCATCAGCACATGCAGCATGGCCACCGGGGTGGACTTGTTCTCCTTCACGAAGCGCATGAATTCGTCTTCCTTCACCTTCACG
>JBGUIY010000063.1:0-11899 GCA_045113475.1 Christensenellales bacterium
TTTGGCTGTTCGCCAATTAAAGCGGCACGCGAGCTGGGTTCAGAACGTCGTGAGACAGTTCGGTCCCTATCCATCGTGGGCGTAGGAATCATGAGAGGATCTGTTCCTAGTACGAGAGGACCGGAATGGACGCACCACTGGTGCAACTGTTGTCGTGCCAACGGCATAGCAGGGAAGCGAAGTGCGGACGGGATAAACGCTGAAAGCATCTAAGCGTGAAACCCACCTCAAGAAAAAGGTTCCCATTCTTTAAAAGAAGTAAGACCCCTGGAAGACTACCAGGTGATAGGTCATCGGTGGAAGTCCGGTAACGGATGGAGCTTGATGATACTAATAGGTCGAGGGCTTGATTTCAGCGAGACTGAGACGAAGGTCTGAGAGAAAAAAGAAACGTAAGAAACAAACAATCGTCTTTCACTTGTGCAGTTGTCAAGGTGTGACAGCGGGCGCGGAAGATGCGAAAGCATGAAGAAGCGTAGCACGCATTAGACTTGACACAGAGATGTGGCCGAAAGCCCGTGAGCAGCGGGAAGGCAGGGGACAGACCGAAAGGAACCCCAAAGGAGAGGAAGACTCCGAGAGGAAAAACAGGTACCTTGGGCAAGTATGATGAGTGACAAAGACACCGACCTCAGCCCCACAAAAATGATACAGTTTCCGGTGGCAATGGCGAAGGGGTTCCACCTGTTCCCATACCGAACACAGAAGTTAAGACCTTCAGCGCCGATGGTACTTGGCTGGACACGGCCCGGGAGAGTAGGTCGCCGCCGGATTCCAATAAGGTTGTTGCAGAAATGCAGCAGCCTTTTTCTTGTAGTTAGGAGTGAGGAATGAGGAGTGTGGAAGGAGGAATTGAAAGGGGAGGCGGTGCAAGAGTGGAGTTTTGAGAGTTGAGAGTGGAGTTGGTGATGTTTTCGGATGTGGAAACCGATGCTGTCGTACAGGACTGGTCATCGCTCCTGCGTGGGTGGAATTTTCGTTCCATGTTCCATGCTCAATTTCAATTTGAATTCCCTTGGTCACTATTCGCGTTAATTTGATGTTGGCAGGGGCAGGAATGCATGTTATAATAAAGATGAATGAATAACATCTGTCGGAGGGTTGATATGGATAGATATGATTATCTTATCGTCGGCGCGGGTCTTTACGGCGCGGTGTTTGCCAGAGAAGCGGCAAAAAAAGGAAAAACCGTGCTGGTGATCGACAAACGGCCCCATATCGCGGGTAACGTATACACGGAACAGGTCGAAGGCATCCACGTGCATGTGTACGGGGCGCATATCTTCCATACCAACGACAAACAGGTCTGGGATTATGTGAATACCTACGCGACCTTCAACCGGTTCACCAACAGCCCGGTGGCCAATTACCGCGGAGAGCTGTATTCCCTGCCTTTCAATATGTATACCTTCAATAAGATGTGGGGTGTGGTGACGCCGGAGGAGGCTGCGGCGAAGATTGCGGAGCAGCGCGCCGCCGCCGGGATCACGGAGCCGAAAAACCTCGAAGAGCAGGCCATTTCTCTGGTGGGCACGGATATTTACGAAAAGCTGATCAAGGGCTATACCCAGAAGCAGTGGGGACGCGCCTGCACGGAGCTGCCCGCCTTCATCATCCGCCGCCTGCCGGTGCGCCTGACCTTTGACAACAATTATTTCAACGCCCTCTATCAGGGCATCCCGGTCGGCGGATACACCCAAATGGTTGCGAATATGCTGGATGATCCGCATATCATGGTCCGGCTGTCCACCGATTATCTGGCAGACCGGGAGCGCCTGAACGGTCTCGCGGACCGGGTGGTGTATACCGGCCCCATCGACGCCTATTTCGGCTACAGGCTGGGCTATCTGGCTTACCGGTCCGTGCGCTTTGAAACGGAAGTGCTGGACAAGCCGAATTTCCAGGGCAACGCCGCGGTGAACTACACGGACGCGGAAACGCCCTGGACCCGCATCATCGAGCACAAGTGGTTCGAGTTCGGCAAGGACGCGGAGGGCAACGATCTGCCCAAGACGGTCATCAGCCGGGAATACTCCTCGGAATGGACGCCCGGCGTGGAGCCGTATTATCCGGTCAACGACGACAGGAACGGCGAACTGCTCAAGGCGTACCAGGCGCTGGCCGCGGGCGAAAAGGTGCTTTTCGGCGGCCGGCTGGGCGAGTACAAGTATTACGATATGGATCAGGTCATCGCCCGGGCGCTGAACGCTGCGCTCAGTATCTGACAGACGGCGATCAATAAATAGTAATTATTATATCATCAGTAAATCTTATAATCAGGCTGTTGGATACGGGCGAATTTGAAAACCATTGAGCATTGAACTGAGAAAATATAATTAAATATTATAATGCTATTTCAAATTATAACTTGCATTATTCGATAAAATGATTATAATAGCGTTAATTCATCATAAGATCGGAACGTAAAGGAACTGCCGGTCTTACGATGTTCTGTGGCGCTGAACGCAGGCGCCGCGGATAATAACGCTGCAGGCGCTCGTATCATGAATGTTGATTGATGATTCAGCGCATGCTGATGCTTTTTGGCTGAAGGGTGGGATCAGAATGAAGGACGAACTTAAGGAAAGAGAGCTGTTTGAAAGTATGCCGATCATGAAGGCAATCATGAAGCTCGTCGTTCCGACGGTCATCGGCCAGATCATTCTGGTGATCTATAATATGGCGGATACCTATTTTATCGGTCAGACGAACGATAATTACAAGGTCGCCGCCGTAACGATCTGCATGCCCGCCTTTATGTTCCTTTCGGCCATCTCTAATCTGTTCGGCGTGGGCGGCTCCTCGGTGATCGCCCGTTCCCTGGGCAAGGGGAAATCATACCGCGCTCATGCGGCTTCGGCCTTCGCGACCTGGGGCTGCCTGTGCGTGACGGCGCTTTATGCGCTCTTTTCCTGGCTGCACGGAGACATATTTTTGAACCTGCTGGGCGGTGAAAACGCGATCGTGCACGGCCTGGCCAAGGAATACCTGCTGGTGACCGTCACGCTGTGCGGCTTCGGCGCTTCCATGAGCACCCTCTTTTCCCACCTGCTGCGCTCGGAGGGCCGCAGCCTCCAGGCTTCCATCGGCATCGCCATGGGCGGCGTGCTGAATATCCTGCTGGACCCGCTGTTCATGTTCGTCCTGCTGCCTCGCGGCAAGGAGGTGCTGGGCGCGGCCCTGGCAACCGGGCTTTCCAATCTGGCAGCGACGGCATATTTCATCGTGATCCTGCACCGGCACCGCAACCAGACGGTACTGTATTTCAAGCCGAGCAAGGAAATGTTTGCCCACCGCGTGCCCAAGCGCGTGATCAGTGCCGGCCTGCCCGCCTGCCTGATGACCCTGTGCGAGAACATCTCTTACGCGGTGCTGGATAACCTGATGAGCGTGAACGGCGTCGTGTTCACCACCGGCATCGGCGTGGCCAAGAAGGTAAATATGCTGGCGCACTGCATGGTGCGCGGCATGTCCCAGGGCGTGCTGCCGCTGATCGGTTACAATTACGCCTCGGGCAATCACAAGCGCATGCGTCAGTCGGTACTGATCAGCATGTCGATCTCCGTGGGCCTGGCCAGCGCCTGCATGTTCATCGGCCTGGTATTCAGCGAGGAACTGATCCGCATTTTCATCCCCATGGGCGGCGAGTCGGTCACCTATGGCGGACGATTCCTGCAGATCCTCTGTATCGGCGGCCCCTTCTCCGCCTGCGCGTACGCTTTCATCAGCTTCTTCCAGGCGGTGGGCGAGGGCTTCAAGTCCCTGATCCTGGCCCTGATGCGCAAGGGCGTGCTGGACATTCCCATGATGTTCCTGCTGAACCTGCTACTGCCGGTCTACGGCGCGGTCTGGGCCACGCCCATCGCGGATATCATGTGCTGTGCCCTCTCCGTGGTGATGTTTATCGGATTCCTGCGGAAGAAAGCGGCCCCCGCGCCGACGCTGCCGGAGCTGCAGCTGATCTGACAGATCAATCATTCATACAATCATTGCCCTCCCGATGGAGGGCTTTTTCATTTGCTATTTTTCACGGATCACTTCGGTTTCGTCTATGAAGCAAAAGTACGTTTCAAATACTTTACTTTAGCGCAGTAATGTGTTAAAATTCCCCTTATCAATCGAAGGAGGCGAGGAGAGATGGCGTTGAAACGCACGCAGGCGACGGACAGACTGATGGAGGCGATGCTTTGCCTGCGCACACGGGAGGAAGCTTATCAGCTCTTCGAGGACCTGTGCACCATGAAGGAGATCCAGGATATGGCCCAGCGGCTGGAGATCGCCTTTTTGCTGAAACAGGGCACGAAATACCAGGATGTGGCCGACAGGACGGGCGTCAGCTCCGCGACCATCAGCCGCGTCAACCGCTGCCTTCAGTACGGCGCGGGCGGATATCAGACCATCACCGAGCGCCTCGGTTTCGGGGAGGAATCCGAATGAACATTCCTGAGCGTATCCTGAAGCCGGAGGAGCGCATCATGTTCTCGCTGCGCGCGCTTTACGGCAGCTGCGGCTACACGCCGTACAAAATGCGCAAGTTCGAGAGCTATGACCTCTACGCGGGGAACAAGGATTTCCTGTCCTCGGAGCAGATCATCGCCTTTTCCGATACGGACGGTTCACTGCTGGCGCTCAAGCCGGACGTGACCCTGTCCATCGTGCGTTCCGGGCGTGACGAGCCGGGCGCGACGCAGAAGGTTTATTACCAGGAGAACGTATACCGGCCCGCCCGGCAGGGGCAGGGCTTCCGCGAGATCATGCAGACCGGCGTCGAGTGCATTGGCGCGGTGGACGAGTACTGCCTGGCGGAGGTGCTGCTGCTGGCGGCGGAAAGCCTGCGCCAGATCTCTTCCCGCGCGGTGCTGCATCTCTCCCACATGGGGCTGGTGCGCCGGCTGATCGCCGGAGCGGGGCTGAGGGGCGAGCGTGAGCAGCGCGCCGTAGCGGCCATCGCCGCCCGTTCGGTCCATGAACTGACCGCCCTCTGTGGGGAAAGCGGCTGTACGCCCGAACAGACAGCCGCGCTCTGCAGCCTGATCGCCATTCCCGCGTCGCCTGCGGAAGCGCTCAAAGCCCTGGAGCAGCTGCCCTGCGCCGAGGAGACCGCCTGCCTGCGCCGGGTGATCGAGGCCCTGCGGGGGACCCCGGCTGACGGGATGATTTCCATTGACATTTCCACGGTCAACGACCTGGGCTACTACAACGGCCTGGTGTTCCGGGGCTATATCGACGGCGTGCCGGAGCGCGTGATCGCGGGCGGACAGTACGACCCGCTGGTCAAAAAGCTGGGCCGCCGGGGCGGCGCCATCGGCTTCGCGGTCTATCTGGACGCGCTGGAGCGCCTGCAGGAGGGGACGGACCGCCTGGATGCGGACGTGCTGCTCCTGTATCCGGAAGGCGCGGCGCCGGCGGACGTGCTGGCGGAGGTCCGCCGCCTGAACGCGGAAGGCCTGACGGTGTGCGCCCAGAAAGCGGCGCCCGGCCGGCAGCGCTTCGGGAAAACGGTGATGCTGGGAGAAAGCGGGGTGGAAAGGGATGTCTGAATGGCTGACCGTCGCCCTGCCCAAGGGCCGCCTGGGGGAAAAGGTCTATGACCGTTTTGCCCGCGCCGGCTATCCCTGCCCGGACATCCTGTCCGACACCCGGCAGCTGATCTTTGAGAACCGGGAGCTGAAGGTGAAATACTTCTGGGCCAAGCCCTCCGACGTGTCCATTTACGTGGAGCAGGGAGCGGCGGATATCGGCGTGGCGGGCAAGGACATCCTGATGGAGTACCGGCCCGACGTGTATGAACTGCTGGACCTGAAGACGGGCCGCTGCCGCATGGCGGTGGCCGCGCCGGAAGGAGCCTGGCTGGACCCGGAGCGCACCCTGCGGGTGGCGACCAAGTTTTCCCGCATCGCCAAGGACTATTACGCGGGCCTTGGCCGGGACATCGAGATCATCCACCTGAACGGGTCCATCGAGATCGCGCCGCTGCTCAGGCTGTCGGACGTGATCGTGGATATCGTGGAAACAGGCACGACGCTCAGGGAGAATCACCTTGAGGTGATCGACACCGTGGCGCAGCTGAGCGCGCGGCTCATCGCCAACAAGGCGTCCTACGCGTTCAAGCGGGAGAAGATCACCGCGCTGATGGCGGCGCTTGAGGAGGGAAACGCATGATCAGGATCATGAGGATGGGCGAGGTGGCAGCCTCGGAGATCTTCGCGCGGGCGGTGCCGGAAACGGACGTTTCGGCCACTGTGCGGGAGATCATCGCGGACGTGCGGAAGAACGGCGACGCCGCGCTGTTCAGCTATACCGAGCGCTTTGACGGCGCGAAGCTGGACAGCCTGGCCGTGCAGCCGGAGGAAATGCAGGAGGCGCTGGATCAGGCGGATCCGGAATTCCTGCGGGTACTGAACCGCGCGGCGGAGAACATCCGCTATTTCCACCAGGCGCAGAAGCGGGAGAGCTTCGTTCTGACGCCCCGGGCGGGGGTGACGATGGGCCAGCGGGTGATCCCGGTGGACCGGGCGGGCCTCTACGTGCCCGGCGGTACCGCGGCTTATCCCTCCACCGTGCTGATGGACGCGATCCCGGCGAAGATCGCCGGCGTGCCCGAGATCGTGATGACGACCCCGCCCAACCGGGAGGGAAAGATCAACCCGGCGATCCTCTGCGCCGCGCACGTGGCGGGCATCGGCCGGATCTTCAAGGCGGGCGGGGCGCAGGCCATCGCAGCCCTGGCCTACGGCACGGAGAGCGTGCCGCGGGTGGATAAGATCGTCGGCCCGGGCAACGTGTTCGTGGCCGAGGCCAAGCGCCAGGTGTACGGGCAGGTGTCCATCGACATGATCGCCGGCCCCAGCGAGATCCTGGTGGTGGCGGACGCGGCCTCCGACCCGAAGCACGTGGCGGCGGACCTGCTCTCCCAGGCGGAACACGACAAGCTGGCCAGCGCGGTGCTGGTCACGGACAGCATGGCGCTGGCGGAGGCCGTGCGGGACGAACTGGAGCGCCAGCTGCCCCTGCTGGAGCGGGAGGAGATCGCCCGCACGTCCATCGACCGCAACGGCAAGATCATCGTCACGGACGACCTGAAAAAGGCCGTCGAGGTGGCCAACGAGATTGCGCCGGAGCATCTGGAACTGTGCGTGGAACAGCCCTTTGACTGGCTGGCCGAGGTCCGGCACGCGGGCTCCGTGTTCATGGGCCGCAACTGCCCGGAGGCTCTGGGGGACTACCTGGCCGGCCCCAACCACACGCTGCCTACCAGCGGCACGGCGCGGTTCGCGAGCCCCCTGTCGGTGGACGATTTTGTGAAGAAGATGCAGTTTACCTGCTTTACGCGGGACGCCCTGGCGGACGTGGCGGAGGATGTGGCGCTGTTCGCGCGCAAGGAAGGCCTCACCGCGCATGCCCGCAGCGCGGTCATCCGGACGGAGAACGAGCCATGAGCAAGTATTTCAGTGAGCGGTACGCTTCCCTGAAGCCGTACGTGCCGGGGGAACAGCCCCGGGACCGGCAGTATGTGAAGCTGAATACCAACGAGTCGCCTTTCCCGCCCTGTGAGAACGCGCTGCGGTATGCCCGGGAGCACGCCCGCAGCTATGAGCTGTATTCCGATCCGGAAGCGGTGGAGCTCAGGCAGGCACTGGCGGAGCGGTACCAGGTGAAGCTGGAAAACGTGATGGTCAGCAGCGGCTCGGACGAGATGCTGAACTTCGCCTTCGTAGCCTTCGGCAGCGATGCCAGGCCGGCGCTGTTCCCGGACATCACCTACGGCTTTTACCGGGTGTACGCGGAGATCAACCGCATCTCCTTTACCGAGATCCCGCTGGAGGACGACCTGACCATCCGCCTGGACCGGTACGCGGGGCGGAAGGCGGTCATCTTCCTGGCAAACCCCAACGCGCCGACGGGCATTTTCATTCCTCCGGAGGAGATCGCCCGCCTCGCCCAGCGCAGCCCGGACAGCGTGATCGTGGTGGACGAGGCATACGTGGACTTCGGCGGGGAATCCTGCATCCCGCTGACCAGGCGGTACGACAATATCCTGGTGGTGCAGACCTTCTCCAAGTCCCGCTCCCTGGCGGGAGCGCGGCTGGCCTTCTGCGTCGGCTGCCCGCAGCTGATCGCGGACCTGCAGACGGTGCGCTACTCCCTGAACCCCTATAACGTGAATTCCTTTACCCAGGCGCTGGGCATCGGCATCCTCCGAAACGAGGAAACGGTGCGGGAAAACTGCCGCACCATCATCGAAAACCGCGCGTACCTGACGGAGCAGCTGAAAGCCCTGGGCTTTTCCTGCACGGATTCCATGGCGAACTTCGTGTTCGCCCGGCACCTGCGGCTGAACGGCGGGGCGCTGTACCAGATGCTCAGGGACCGGGGCGTGCTGATCCGGCACTTTGACAAGAACCGCATCCGGCAGTACAATCGTATCACGGTCGGTACGAAGGAGCAGATCGACCGGCTGATCGCAGAGATCCGCGCCGTCATGAACGGCCTGTAACGCCCTAAGGAGGTAAACATGCGTCAAGCGACCCTGAACCGTAAAACCGCGGAAACGGATATCAAGCTGGAGCTGCGCCTGGAAGGCCAGGGCAGGGCTGATGTGAGCACCGGCGTGGGCTTTCTCGACCATATGCTGACCCTGTTCGCCCGCCACGGCGGGTTCGACCTGACGCTCAGCTGCGCGGGCGACACGCAGGTGGACGACCACCATTCCACGGAGGATATTGGTATCGCGCTGGGCACTGCGTTCCGCGAAGCCCTGGGCGACAAGCGCGGCATCCGCCGCTACGGCGATATCTGCCTGCCCATGGACGAGGCGCTCATCCAGGCGGCGGTGGACCTGTCCGGCCGGGGCGGATATTACGGCCGCCTGCCGATCCCCACGCAAAAGGTGGGCACCTTCGACACCGAACTGGTGCAGGAGTTCATGACTGCCTTCGCCCGGGAGGCTGGGTGCACGCTGCACCTGGTCGAGCTGGCGGGGGAGAACAGCCATCACATCATCGAAGGCGCGTTCAAGGCCCTGGCCCGGGCGCTGCGTACGGCTGTGAGCATGGACCCTGACTTCGGGGACCAGATCCCCTCCACGAAAGGCGTATTATGATCGCGGTCATCGATTACAGGGTGGGCAACCTCTTTTCCCTGGTCAGCAGCCTGCGCCACATCGGGCAGAAGGTGCTGGTGACCGGCGACGCCGGCGCGCTGCGGAAAGCCGACCGACTGATCCTGCCCGGGGTCGGGGCCTTCGGGGACGCCGCGGCGAAGCTCCGGGAGACGGGGCTGGGTGAGGCGCTGAAGGAAGAAGCGGCGCGCGGCAAGCCGGTGCTGGGCATCTGCCTGGGCATGCAGCTGCTGCTGGAAAAAAGCCTGGAATTCGGTGAGCACCAGGGCCTGGGGCTGATCCCGGGCGAGGTGCGCGCCCTTTCAGAAACGGTGGATCCGGGCCTGAAGATCCCGCACATCGGCTGGAATCCGCTGACGCTGACCCGCCCGTCGGCCCTGTTCAGGGACGTGCGGGACGGGGATTCCGTCTATTTCGTACATTCGTACCAGGGCACCCGCTGCGGGGCGGACACCCTGGCGCTGACTGAGTATTCCGCGCCGGTCACCGCGGCGGTGGGCCGCGGCAACGTGGCCGGCTGCCAGTTCCACCCGGAAAAAAGCGGCCGGGTGGGGCTGGGCATTTTGAGAGCATTTGCTGAAACGGAGGAAAATTTATGCTGATCATACCAGCGATAGACCTGTACGGCGGCAAGGCCGTGCGCCTGCTGAAGGGCGATTACGCCCGGATGACCGTTTATGAGGAGAAGCCCGCGCGCCTGCTGAACACCTTCCGGGAGGAAGGCGCGAAGGCGGTGCATGTGGTGGACCTGGAAGGGGCCCGCGACGGCCAGACCCCTAACCTGAAGCTGATTTCCGATATGAAGACCGGCACAAGCCTGTTCATGCAGGTGGGCGGCGGCGTGCGCAGCATGGACATCGTGAGCCGCTACCTGGAGGACGCGCGGGTGGACCGCGTGATCATCGGCACGGCGGCGGTGACGGATCCCGGCTTCGTGGAGCAGGCGGTGCGCCGCTATCAGGACAAGATCGCCGTGGGCGTCGACATCCGCGACGGCCTGGTGGCCATCCGGGGCTGGACGGCGACTTCCGGGCTGGAGGCCTTCGCCTTCTGCCGCCGGATGGAGGAACTGGGCGTCAAAACCATCATCAGCACCGATATTTCCCGGGACGGCGCGCTGCAGGGCGCGAACCGGGACCTGTACCAGCGCCTGAGCGAGGAGCTGAAGGTGCACATCATCGCCTCCGGCGGCGTGAGCAGCGTGGAGGACATTCTGGCTCTGCGCAGGCTGGGCATGTACGGCGCGATCGTGGGCAAGGCCTATTATGAGGGCAGGCTGCCCCTGCGCGTCGCCATCGAGGCCGCCGTATGATCGCCAAGCGCATCATCCCCTGCCTGGACGTGCGCGACGGCCGCGTGGTCAAAGGCGTCAATTTCGGGGGCCTGCGGGACGTATCCTCCCCGGTGGAACTGGGGGCCTATTACTCCGAGGCCGGGGCGGACGAGCTGGTGTTCTACGATATTACCGCTTCCGCCGAGGGACGGCGCCTGTTCACGGACATCCTGCGGGAGGTGGCCTCCACCATCTTCATCCCGCTGACGGTGGGCGGCGGCATCAACACCCTGGACGACTTCGACCGGGTGCTGAAGTGCGGCGCGGACAAGGTGTCCGTCAACTCCGGCGCGATCCGCCGGCCCGAGCTGATCGGCGAGGCGGCGCGGCGCTACGGCAGCCAGTGCGTGGTGCTCTCCGCGGACGTCAAGCGCGTGAACGGGGAATACCACGTCTTTGCCCGCGGGGGCCGGGACGATACCGGCATGGAGGCCATCGGCTGGATCGTGCGCAGCGTGGAAAACGGCGCGGGGGAGATCGTGCTGAACTCCATCGACACCGACGGGGTCAGGCGGGGCTTTGACCTGGAAATGCTGCGCGACGTGTCCGGGCGGGTGAACGTGCCCGTCATCGCCTCCGGCGGCGCGGGCTGTATCGCGGACTTCGTGACCCTGTTCAAGACCCTTCCCCGGGTCGACGCCGGCCTGGCCGCCTCCATCTTCCACTTCGGCGAAGTGAAGATCGGCGATCTGAAACAGGCACTGGCGGAGGAAGGGATACCGGTGAGGATCACGAAATAGAAAGACCTGAAAGATTGAAATGGCAAGAGTGGAGTTTGGAGAGTGGAGATAAAGTCAGCCGGTGACTGATGATATATCATCTTACGCTTGCACTGTGCAGCATTGCAGCAATCTGTAACTCCCAAAGTCACACCAAACCTAAACTCCACTCTCCACTCTCAACACTCCACTCTATTTGCCTTCCTGATGAACGAATGCTGTGACGATAAAGGAATTGCTTATGCTGAACATCAATGATCTCAAATTCGACTCCCGCGGCCTGATCCCGGCCATCGTGGTGGACGCGGTCAGCAAGCGCGTGCTGACGCTGGCTTATATGAACCGGGAGAGCCTGAAGATCACCATGGAAAAGGGCCTGACCTGCTTCTGGAGCCGCTCCAGGCAGGAACTGTGGCTGAAGGGGGAGACCTCCGGCAATTACCAGCACGTGGTGTCCATCACCGCGGACTGCGACCGGGACGCCCTGGTGGTCATGGTGGAAAAGGACGGCCCCGCCTGCCATCTGGGCACCGATTCCTGCTTCAACGACCTGGTATACCAGAGCGATGAGCTGCAGGAGTTCTCGCTGGAGGGCCTGATGGCGCTGCTGAAGGGCCGCAAGGAGACGCTGCCCGAGGGCTCCTACACCACCTACCTGTTCCAGAAGGGCCTGGACAAGATCCTGAAAAAGGTGGGCGAGGAATCCACGGAGGTCATCATCGCCGG
>JBGUIY010000064.1:0-3064 GCA_045113475.1 Christensenellales bacterium
CTCGTCCGGAACGACCCCGACGAAGGCGTTCAGCTGACCTGCGTTGACTGCCTGAAGGATCCCGCCTCGCTGAAGATCATCGCCTCCAGCCATCGCAGCGCCAAGGCGCGCGTCCGGGCGATCCGCCGGATCCGGGACAAGGCGTTCCTGCACCTGCTGGCGCTGCACGAAGATGACAAGGAAGCCGGCGAGGCTGCCGTCAACGGTTTCTCCGACGATATCGCGCTATGTATCGACGTCATCAACCGCGCGGACAATCCGGACATCCGGGCCAGGGCCGTATACGCGCCTGATCCGGCAGCTTGGGACAAAGACTTATTGTACAGGCTGGCGAAGGAGCATCCGGTGCCGGCGGTCCGCTCCGCCGCGGCGTTCCGTCTCAGGAACGATCCCGCATTCATGGAACAGCTTGCCCGGAAGGATACGGACAGTGGCGTCCGTAAAGAAGCGGCAGAACAGATCACGGACCCGGCGACGCTCATAAAGATCAGCCTGGAAGACCCGGACGGAGGCGTCCGCGCAGAGGCGGCGGAACAGCTGACGGACCAGACGGCGCTGGCAAAGATCGGCCTGACCGATCCGGATCCGAGGCCAGTCAGAATCGCCGTGGGAAATCTTCTGCGCTGCATCATTCACGGCGGCCCCGGGCTTGAAAAGACCCCGGAGGTCCTGGCGTTCGCCGCAAAAATCGCGCTGGGCCGCGTCGATCTGTCCAACCCCCGCGAGATCACGAACCGCATCAATTATTATCATGATATTTTTATGGACGTCCCGGCGCTGCAGATCCGCATCAACTTCTGCGCCTGTATCGAAGACCAGGCCACCCTCGCTGAGATCGCGCTCAACGACCCTGACGCACACATGCGTCTCGTGGCCATTGGCCGTCTGGAA
The DNA here is from genome assembly GCA_045113475.1 of Christensenellales bacterium. GTDB lineage: Bacteria > Bacillota > Clostridia > Christensenellales > Aristaeellaceae > UBA4246. Next base: position 892 of record JBGUIY010000064.1, read on the forward strand.
GACCAGGAAATACTGGCGCAGGTTGTGATCAACGAGACGGGCAAAGGCCGCGGAAACAACGCACCGAACGCAGCCCTCAGGATCACGGACCAGGCGGTCCTGGCCCGGCTGATCATACAGGGCTTTGAGACTTCCAGTGTATATGGCCTGACCGATCAGGATGCTTTTTCGGAGGTGGCGCTGCACGCCGGCAGTTTCATGACCCGCGGCGCGGCGGCGGAAAGGCTGACCGACATCGCCCTGCTGAAGGAAATCGCGCAGAACGACGAACAGGAATCCGTCCGCAGGGACGCCTTAAAGCGCATTGAGGAGCTGGAACGAGACGCCGAAAGGCAATAGCATTCTCATCATTTTGAATTTTGGCACAATCTTGCTCATAAATGCACAAAAAACGTACCGGTATGGAAAACCGGCACGTTTTTTGTTATAATTCATGACAGCAGACAGGCTTCTGTGCTGCCACGACCGCAAAAGGAGGTATCGCACCATGTTCAACTTCACCAACAAAAACGCCGGAAACACGACCCGCTGGCTGATCCTCGGCGCTCTGGGCGTCCTGCTGATCATCAACCGCCGTTTTGCGCTGAATATAGCATACATCGTCTTCGCCATCGGCCTGATGCTGGCCGGCGCGGCGAGCGCTTTCGGCTGGTGGGAACGCCGCAGCCTCGGGAACGACGACATGGTCGGCCTGGTCAGCGGCATCGCCATGTTCGTGGTGGGCCTGTGGATCATCCGGAACCCGAACAGCTTCGACAAGATCATCAACGTGCTCATCGGCCTGGTGCTGATCGTCACCGGCGCAAGCTGGCTGAACGAGAACAACCGGACGACCCAGGACAATCTGATCCGGATCCTGAGCATCGTCGCCATCGTGGTCGGCATCATGATCACCTTCTCCCGCGCGGCGACCGGCTGGATCGCCACCGCCGGCGGCATCGGCCTGATCTACACCGCCGTGACCGGCCTGATCGGGGAGAAGACCTTCCACAACTGATCCGTCAGTCGACGAATTCCACCTTCAGCGCATCCGACTGCGCGTCCTTCAGGACGCGCAGTATTTTTTCGCCGTAAGTCAGCAGACTGCGGCGCATTTCCGCGGCATGGTACAGGCGGATCCCGCCGGTCATATCCGTCAGGCAGTCGTACAGCGCGTCCAGATTCGCGCCGTAATAGGCCGGGAAGCCTAGCGCCTCCCGCAGGTGCCGGTGGGCGTTTTCCTTCGTGTTCATCATGGTTCCGTCCAGAATATACATCACTGTTTCCTCCGTATGCGAAGTACCCGGGGACCGGGCCTGTTTATTTTGCAACCAGCATGAGCGCGCTGCTGACGGGGATCTGCCTGTTGGCGGAAGCGGTATCGGTCATCAGGTGCAGGCGGTCGTCGTACCGGATGGCCATGGCGGTCGAGCTGCCGCCGTCCAGGTTGAGGGCGGTATAGGCCTTCAGGTCGCACAGCAGCACCTGCAGGTCGTCCACCGTCATGCCGAACCGTTCCGGACGGTATCCGTCCAGGGCCAGCAGGAAATACCCCCCGTCCTCCCGCAGTGCGAGCACCGTCCGGGCGTGGTGCCGGACGTAAAAATACTCCAGGTCGTCGGCCATGGCCTTCAGCTGCGCCAGGTCGGTGGGCCTGCCCTGCCACATGAGCAGCGGCCCGCCGTCCGGCCGCCCGCCGCCCAGCACGCCCACCGCGCTGTCGAAGGGCGGTTCGGCGGTCAGGGTGATGGTCACGTTATCCCCGGCCTTCAGCTGGCGCAGCACCGCGGCGCCGTCGCCGGTCCCGGACAGGACCATCCGGCCTTTTTTCAGCGTGGTGCCGCCCTTGGGATGCCGCTTGACCACCCGCACCACCTTTGCGGTCAGGGGCCCGCCGGTCAGGTCTCCTTCGGGATCGATGACCACTTCGGTGCCGCCGCCGGGTGTATCCGTGGCCTTCCAGTATTCGGCGGTATACAGGACCAGCAGATTGTCCCTGCGCGCCGTGCGCACGTTTTCCGGAGACGTATCCGCTTTCGCGGTGTCTTTCCTGAGCCCGTTCAGCGCGTTGATGGGAACTTCCGTCCCGTCCGGCAGGGTCAGCGACATGCTGACCTTCGGCTGTCCGACCATGGGAACGCCCGCTTCATCTATCCCCACGGACCAGCCCTCCGGAAACTCGCCCGCCACCAGC